>SVKD01000003.1 GCA_015068645.1 Oscillospiraceae bacterium | reverse complement strand
CAACAAAGGTATGAAATATATCAACCTTGTTGGAACCGGTGAAACCTTCGGTCAATAATCGCTGATGAACTCGTCGTGTAGCGACACAGCGAAAAATTTGTTCGTGCAAATGAACAAATCACACAACAAAAAACGGACTGTCTTTTTGACAGTCCGTTTTTATATGTGAAAACAATGTAGGGGACGATGCCCACATCGTCCCGTTGCTGAAAATTCTGATGCCAAAAATGGGCGGATGTAGATATCCGCTCCTACAACAAGGTGGTAATAGAAAGAAAAAATGCGGGTTCCGTCCACTTAGGATAGAATCCGCATCATATTTTTGTAGCATAGTTTTTCTATCAGTTCTTTTGAATAATTTCTTCGTTCCATTTCCGAAATAATTTTAGAATAAGAAGAAAAATCGGTGATTCCCGTTGGCAAAAAATCCACGCCGTCAAAATCCGAGCCAAAGCCGATATGATTTTCTCCGCCTAATTCCAAAAAGTGTTCCATGTGATTGAAAATACTGTTTAGATCAGCCTTTTGGGGTTGGTTTTCTAAAAACGGAGGATAGAAATTAATCCCCAGCACACCGTTATTCTGGCAAAGTGCCAAAAACATATCATCAGTAATATTTCGGAGGTGATTGCAAAGGGCACGAGCATTGGAATGAGAAACCAGCACAGGCTTTTCGGTAACTTTCATCACATCCCAAAAGGTTTCATCAGAGGCGTGAGATAAGTCCGCAATCATTCCCAAAGAATTCATTTTTTTGAGGACTTCTTTTCCAAGAGGAGTCAATCCGCCCGCATCGCCCGACATTTGGGATGTAGCAAGCAAATTGGAATCATTCCAGGTGAGGGTTAATACTTTGATTTTTTTCTGCCATAGGGAATCAATCTGTTCAACCGATTCAATCATGCTTCCGCCTTCCACGGTCAATATTGCCTGTTGTTTTTGGGATTTGGTAAAAGCGGAAGCATCCGTTACCCATTCCATAGATTCTTTGTTTTGGGAAAGTTCTTTCACAAAATAATCGTATAAAGCATCAAAATAGGAGTGTGGGGAAGAAAAGTCCTTTAATTTCTCAGGATCCATAAAAATGGCATACAACAAAAGGGTCCGAAAACCCTTTTGTTTTTGTATGCTGTTTTGAAAACTGTTTTCATAAAGGTTGCCGCTTTCAAAATACATCCGATAGGGAGTATCGTTATGAGCATCGATTAAAAACATGTTATTCATTCTCCTCGGAAAGTCCCGCAGTTTTTGCAATAAAGTAAAGGGGGCGATGTTTTGCTTCCAGATAAATTTTGCCGATGTATTCCCCGATTAAGCCGATGGATAACAGTTGCAGACCACCCAGTAACCATACAGACATCAATAAAGAGGTCCAGCCGGGCATTACACTGCCGCAAGCTAAACTGATTAACGCATAGAGAATCGCAATCACGCTTCCAATGGAAACCAAAACTCCAAGGCTGGTAATTAAGCGGATAGGAGAAATACTGAAGGAAGAAATTCCCTGGAATGCAAAAGCAAGCATTTTCTTTAAGGGGTATTTGGATTCTCCTGCAAAACGTTCATTGCGTTTGTAGTAAACCACGTCGGTTTTGTAACCCATATCGCTGACAATTCCGCGTAAAAACAGGTTGACTTCCTTGTATTCCATCAAAGAATCCAAGGCACGTTTACTCATCAGACGGTAATCTGCGTGGTTATACACCACGTCAACCCCCATCCATTTCATCAGTTTGTAAAATCCTTGGGCGGTGGTACGTTTGAAGAACGTGTCGGTAGCTCGTTCGCTACGGACACCGAATACCACATCGCACTCTTCGTTTCTGTATTTTTCCACCATTTCATAGATGGCACCAATATCATCCTGCAAATCTGCATCAATGGTAACGGTGATATCAGCAAACTTTCTTGCGGTTTCCAAGCCTGCCATCAACGCATTCTGGTGACCACGGTTTTTGGCAAGACAAACTCCTGAGAATACGGGACTGCTTTTGGCGTATTTTTCAATCAGATCCCAGGTTTTATCACGACTTCCGTCGTTTACAAACAGAATTTTGCTGTCTCTGGAAACCAACTGTTTTTCCATCATATCAGAAATTGCCCGATAGAACTGCTTGGCGGATTCGGGGAGTACCTCTTCTTCGTTATAGCAAGGCACCACGATGTATAACACGGGGCATTGGCTGAAATTTGCTTTTTTTTCAGACATAGTGATAGACTCCTTTCTATTGTATGCGCTGGGCACCGGTGTAATACCGATTGACAAGTTTGATAATGGATTCGTCTTCGGTATCAAAAAATACGGGGGTGGTGACCATTTGTGCAAGATTTTGGATAAATTCTTCCACATTGTCAGCATTTTCTGCAAAGGTTAGATGAATCACATCACAATCTGCATCCTGCAAGTCGTAGCAGAAATCCATAGGGTCAGATTCTTCCATAAAATGAAATGCTGCAAAGTTGGTGTCATCATCAACGAATACGGTTTTTCTCTGAGAAGACACAAAAGAAAATTCTTTTTGGCGAGCCGGCATTACCGGGATTTTTAATTCGGAAATCTCTTTGATATATTCGGGAGAGGTTCCGCAACAACCGCCCACAATATCAGCTCCGTGTTCAATCAAAAGACGGACATATTTTTTAAATTCTTTTGGGTCCATAGAAAATACGGTCTTGCCGTCTTCTTCTTTGGGAAGTCCTGCATTGGGTTTGGTAATCAGAGGAATCGAGGCATAGGGTACAATTTCATCCAGTAGGGGAATCATCTTGTCCGGTCCGGTGGAACAGTTAAACCCGAAAGCGTCTGCACCGTAATGCTCTGCTAAGAGTAAGGCGGTCACAGGGTCACACCCTGTGAGCATTTTTCCCGATTCTTCTAAGGTCACGGTAACAAACACCGGACATTTTTTATCTTGATACACATTTTTTACAGCGGACAGCGCACATTTTACTTCCGTCATATCCATCATGGTTTCAATCACGATGAAGTCCACGCCAAAATCGTAAAAGGCTTTGACCTGTTCTTCGTAAACTGAAATCAGCTCGTCCTCACTCATCATTCCCATGGGATATAAAAGTTCTCCCGTGGGGGACATATCGCCGCCAATCATAACGCCGTAACCAACCGCCTCCTTACATAAGGTGAGAAGTTTTTTGTTGGTTTCATACACGTCCATATGAACGGGCAGTTTTTTGCGGTTGGCACCGAAAGTGGGTGCATACACCGCATCACTTCCGGCATTTTTGTATGCGGTTTGCACGGATTTGATTGCATCAGGGTTATTAAGAATCCATTCTTCGGGGCAAACACCGGGAGCAAGCCCCAGCTTATGCAGTTCGGTACCGGTGGCACCGTCTAAAATGAGAATGTTATTGTTCGTTATGGTTTTTAACATATTCTTGAAACCTTTCCTTGGTATTTGGAGTTGCAAAGCGGTCAATAATCTGCTGGCTGGTGGTGAAATCGGATTCCATATCGTGCCGTTTTATGCGGGTAATCATAATTAAATCCTGTTGTGCCAGAGACGTGCCTTCAAACAACGGGTTATCTTTGGTTAGCTCAAATAAAGTGTCGGGGTCTAACAGCCCTTGCGCATAAAAGCGATTGAAGTTGACAAAATCCAACACGTAAATATGCTGTTGCCCGGTAATAAACTGGGTCTGCAGTTGTTGATTGCTTCCGGCAGTGGTTTCATCAAATTTTTCTTTATCAATGGAGAGAGAAATTACATGCAGGCGAGCAACCGTTTTGCCATCGTTGTTCACGTCGGTAATTGCATCTTCCAGCCGTTCGGTCAAAATACGTTTATCTTCATCCAAAAGGGCAAAGTCACCGCCGAATAATACATGTACATCCGGTTCCACTCGAGTGAAAGAATAGAAAATGGTGTTAGCCAGCAGCGCCACCAGACAGACACCGATAATCATATACCATTTATAATAAAACCAGACGTTTTGCCACCATTCTTTGGAAAAACGCTTCAAATGTTTTAAAGATTTCATAAAGTTCGTTCCTTTCCCTGCCTTAGGGGTTCATTTTTATTATAATTTATTATACTACATTTTCCCCTATAAATCAAGCTTTTTTCTTATTTGTAGCAGGTTTGTGTGTCTTTTTGATGTTTTTTGGAATATTATGTCTAAATACAGGTCAAAAAAATTCTTGACTTTTCAAAAGAATAAAGATATAATACAATTGTATTAGAGTAAGATGGGAAAGTGCACAAATGAATCCCATAGGAATATTTGAGAATAAAAATGTAATCATATATATCTTGTGTAAAAAGAAAGGAAGTGGCCCTATTGAAGAAACTATTCAGTCTTCTTCTCGCAATGTCCCTGTTGGCAAGCATGTTCACATTTGCAACTTATGCAAATGAGCTTGGTACAATTGCGTTCTACAATGCTGAAGATAACAGCGTAGCAACTCAGTTGGATGGCGTGGACAACCTTTATGCCAACGTGACCTTCACCGCAAGTAAAACCGGTACCGCAAGCGTAATGGTAGCTCATTACGATATCGAAACCGGTAAACTTGAAAAAATGGAATCTATTGATTCTGTTAGTATGACTGCAGGCGTAGTTGCGAACTTTACTACCTCTGCAATTTCGGTAGCCGATACCGATTTATTGAAAGTGTTCGCTTGGGACGAAGCAACTCTCGCTCCTTTAACCAATGTGGGCACGATTGAACGTGATTTATTAGAAGAACTTCCCACCGCAACCGTGACTGCAATTTCTACCGATGCAGACTTTGCGTTAAACTTCGCTGCAGACGAAGTAACTGATGAACAGTTGGCATTCTACGGTGATTGGGAGGCAGACTTTGTATTTACTGCCAACAAAGCAGCAACCTTCAATGCTAACGGCACTAAAGACGGTTACTTAGTTGGTCAGTACGATGAATTCGGCCCTGAATTTGTAAAAGTTCCTGCAACCGATTTCGCAATTACTGCAGGTACTCCCGTATCCATTATGGATGCAGCAGGTCTGAATGTTACCTTCCGTGATGTGGTTGAAACCGTAAAAGAATTCGACTGTGGTGTTGACTATGCAGATGCTTACTTAAAAGCAAATGATGGCTTAGAAGTATCCTTAGCACTGGTACTGGTAAATCCCGAAAACGGCAATACCTACACCATCGCAGAAAAAGCATTTGACTTTAATATGCCTACTGCAACTGTTACCGAAATTGACGTAGCAGAAGCAGACTTTGCATTAAACTTTAAAGCTGACGAAGCAACCGAATCTCAGGTAGCAACCTTTGGCGATTGGAAAGCAGACTTTGTATTTACCACCAACAAAGATGCAACCTTCAATGCCAACGGCACCAAAGACGGTTACTTAGTTGGTCAGTATGACGAATTCGGTCCCGAATTTGTAAAAGTTCCCGCAGCGGATGTAACCGTTACCGCAGGCGTTCCCGTAAATGTTTTGGGAAGTGCTGGCATGAACGTTACTTATCGCGATGTAGTTGAAACCATTAAAGATTTCGACTGCGGCGTAAACTTTGCAGATAGCTACTTAAAAGCAAATGATGGTTTAGAAGTATCCTTAGCACTGGTAATCGTAAATCCTGTTACCGGCGAAGCATACACCATCGCGGAAAAAGCATTTGACTTTACCATGCCTACTGCAACTGTTACCGAAATTGACGTAGCAGAAGCAGACTTCGCATTAAACTTCAAAGCAGACGAAGCAACCGAATCTCAGGTAGCAACCTTCGGCGATTGGAAAGCAGACTTTGTATTTACTACCAACAAAGATGCAACCTTCAATGCCAACGGCACCAAAGACGGTTACTTAGTTGGTCAGTATGACGAATTCGGTCCCGAAATTGTAAAAATTCCGGCAACCGACCTGAGTGTGACTGCAGGAGAACCTGTTTCCGTTATGGATGCAGCAGGTATGGATGTAACCTACCGTGACGTAGTTGAAACCGTAAAAGAATTTAATTGCGGTGTTAACTTTACCGAAGCATACTTAAAAGCAAATGACGGTTTAGAAGTATCCTTAGCACTGGTAATCGTAAATCCTGTTACCGGCGAAGCATACACCATCGCAGAAAAAGCATTCGATTTCACCCTGCCCACCGCAACCGTAACCGAACTCGATGTGGCAGATATTAAGGATGTTCCCTTAACTTATGCGTTAAACTTCAAAGCGGATCCTTCCACAGCATCTCAGCTTGCAATGTTTGGCGACTGGTATGCAGATTACGAAATCACCATCAATAAAACTGCAACCTTTAATTTAGACGGCACCGAAGATGGTTATTTGGCAGGTCAGTACGATTCCTGGAGCCCGGCTTGGGTACAGGTTCCGAAAATGGATATCACCTTAACTCCCGGCACTCCCTTAAAGATTATGGAAACTGCTGCAAAAACCTACGGTAAACCGGGATTAAAATATACCTATCAGGAAGTGTATGACAAAGTAAAAGACTTTGACTGCGGTATTTATTTCTCTCCCGAATTTTTAGCAGCAAACGACGGTCTGGAAGTAACCCTGTGCCTGAAGATGTATAACCCTGCAAACGAAGCAGAATCTTATATCATCGGCGATGTTTATACTTATAACTGGACTTTACCCACCGCAACCGTAACTCACTTAGACACCAACAACCTGGATGTGGAAGCAGACTTTGCAATGAATTTTAAAGCAAACGAAGCAACCGAAGAACAGTTAAAAACCTTCGGTAACTGGAAAGCTGATTATGCTGTAACCATTTCCAAAGATGTAGCCCTGAACGCAAACGGCGAAAAAGATGGTTACTTACTGGGTCAGTATGACGAATTCGGCGCAGAATGGGTAAAATTACCTGCAACCGATTTAGTAGTTCCTGCAAATACCACTATTAACGTGTTAGAATCTGCAGGAATGGATGTTACCTACCGTGATATCGTTGAAACCGTAAAAGATTTTGATTGCGGTATCAACTTCTCTAAAGAGTTCTTAGCAGCAAACGATGGCGTATCCGCTACCGTGGAATTAAGAATCTACAATCCCTTAAATCCCGCTGAATCCTATGTAATCGGTGATGCAATCACCAGAACCTGGAAACAGCCCACTGCAACCGTTACTGAACTGGACGTTGAAGCAATCGAAGGCGTTGATTTAGATTTCGCATTAAACTTTAAAGCAGACGAATCTACTCAGGAACAGCTCCTGATGTTCGGTGATTGGTATGCAGATTACGAATTAACCGTAAACAAAACCGCAACCTTCAATGCAAACGGCAATGCAGACGGTTTCCTCTCCGGTCAGTATGACGCATGGAGCAAAAACTGGGTATCCGTTCCCTTTGAAGATGCAACCTTAGAAGCAAATACTCCTGTAAGAGTAATGGAAACTGCAGCAGCTCTCATGGGTCAGAGCGGTCTGAAACTGACTTACGCAGATATCGTTACTTCTGTAAAAGACTTTAACTGCGGTTTAGCATTTACTCCCGAATTTTTAGTTGCTAACCCCGACTTAGAAGTAACTCTGGCACTGAAGATGTATAATCCCAATAACGAAAACGAATCTTACGTGGTTGGCAGAACCTACACCTTCACTCCTGAAACCATTCCTTCTATCGACAAATTCATCGGTAAAGCTGTGACCTATAATCACACCTTAGACACCGTGGAAGCAAATACCGTAACTTATGATTTTGCTGAGCTGTTTGACACCATCGGCGGCGTTCCCGTGAAAATGGAAGACATCACCGTAACCGGCGCAACTTATGCAGACGGCAAAATCACCGTAGAAGGTTTCGGTACCAAAACCATCACCGTAACCGATAACTATTATTGTAACACTGCAACTGCAACTGTAGTTGTAAATGCTCCTGTTGCGATGGACAAATTCACCGGTAACACCGTAACTTACACTCATACCTTAGATACTATCGAAGGTAACACTGTAACTTACAATTTTGCAGACCTGTTTGAAACCGTTGAAGGTGCAAATGTAAAAGCGGAAGATATTACCGTGGAAGGCGCAACTTATGCAGACGGTAAAATCACTGTTACCGGTTTAGGAACTATTACCGTTACCGCAACCGATAACTTCTACTGTAACATTGCAACTGCAACTGTTACCGTAAACGCTCCTGCAAATGTAAATAAATTTACTGCTACCAACAAAACCATTGACTTAACCGTTAATACTGTTGGTCAGGATCAGACCGTAAACTTTGAAGATTTATTCACCGCAGTTGAAGGTGTAGTAATCAAAGCGATTTCCGTAACCGTAGATAACGGAGCAAGCTTTACAGGTGGCGTTGTAACCGTACCCGGAAAAGCAGGTACTTACACCGTTACCGCAACCGATAACTTCTATTGTAACATTGCAACTGCAACTGTTACCGTAAATGAACCTGCAAATGTTGACAAGTTCACCGGTAAAGCTGTAACTTACACTCATACCTTAGATACTATCGAAGGTAACACTGTAACTTACAACTTTGACGAACTGTTCACCAATAACGGTTATGATGTAAAAGACATCACCGTGGAAGGTGCAACTTATGCAGACGGCAAAATCACTGTTACCGGTATCGGTACCTTCACCGTTACCGCAACTGATAATTTCTACTGTAACAAAGCAACTGCAACCATTACCGTAAAAGAACCTGCTAATGTTGATAAATGGACCGGTCAAACCGTTTCCAAAAAATTAGTTTACGGCGAAAACACCGTAACTGTAACCTTTGATGAATTGTTCACCAATAACGGCTATACTGTAAAAGAACTCACCGTAGGCGGTGACGGCGTTTACGAAAATGGCGTGTTCACCTTTACCGGTGCAGGCACTTACACCGTAACCGTAACCGATAACTTCTACTGTAACACTGCAACTGCAACTGTTATCGTGGAAGAACCCGACATTATTCCCGAAGAAAAATTCGTGAAGAAATTTGACAAAACCGACTTTATGTACCGTATCGGTAACCAAAACGAAGTTGCGATTGAAAAAATCTTCGTTCCTGTTGACGGTTTTGTTCCCACCAATGCAACCGTAACTGTAACTCCTGTGGAAGCATCTCAGGTAACTGCAGATATTACTGCAACTACTCTGAAATTTAACGGTACCGGCGTGGTAAAAGTGTCTATCGTGGACACAGCTGATCCTGCTTGCTTACCCACCGAACTGTACTTAGAAGTTGTGGATGCAACCAACGTAACCGGCGTAAACGGTACCATTTCCGGCAATACCGTATTGGTTAATAATTGCAGTACCTTAAATGGCTTTACCGTATCCGGTGATAACACCTTCTATGGCAACGGCTTTACCGTAAGCAATACCAATGACGGACGTTACTTAGGATTAGGTAGCGGTTTAAAACAGGGTATTATCACCGTAAAAGAAGGCGGTACTTTAGAAAACACCGTAGTTCGTGCAGCCATCTTCCCCATTGCAGCACTGTACTCCAACCAGGTGGAAGATTACTATGAAGTGGATTCAAAAGATCCTTCTAAAATCAGATACTACTATCAGCTTTCCGCAGTAGCGGTAAGTGGTGATTCCACCATTTCCAACTGTCATATTTACGGCGCAAGAAACAACATCTATGTTGGTGCCGGTAATGTGACCGTGAAGGATACCATTCTGGAAGCAGGCGTACTTTCCAATATGCAGATTGAAAGCGGTAGTGAATACACCGTAACCTTAGAAGACGTTACTACCATTCAGTATCAGAACAAACCCACCGTTTATGCAAACGACAGCCTGAAAAACAACACCATGCTGGGCTTTGGTGTGATTGTTGGTCCCAACACTTCTACCAACCCGAACCTGGTATTAAAAGGTAACTTAAAACAGTATAACTGGGTGAATGCTGATGACATGAATGCAGTAAGCGATTCTTATGCAAGATCTGCTATCAACAGCGCATTGGCTGTTTCCAAATATCAGCACAGTGTGAATGGTCAAACCAGCGTAAATATGGGTATTGTATACTTAAATACCAAAACTGCAATCATCGACAATCAGACCGGCTTGCCCTATGCTTTGGATAGTATTTCCGTGAGCGGTGTTTCCGGTCAGGCATACTCCTTATCCGGTGCAGTCGACACCCAGATTTTCTCTGATTACGAAAATGCAGACAAAACCATCGCAACTGACCTGTATAAACCCCAGTTTAAATTTGACGATGATTTAGGCGGACAGTATATCGAAAACGTGGAAGGTTGTGACGAATATTTATACACCACCGGCAAAACCGTGAACATTCTGTTCACCGACGGTGATACCAAAGTGGTAGATTTAGCAGGTCTGGTAAATATTGAAAAATACACCGGCGAAGATTTAGGTATGACCATTACCTGTGTGGATGAAAACGGCGTGGCAGTTCCTGTATCCGGAACCAGCGTTTCCTTAACCAACAAAGGAACCTACACCGTAACCTACACCGTAACCGATACTTTGTTCTATGCTAAAGACGGTCAGGTTGTGGCAGATACCGTAACTTATACCTTCCCGATTACCTTATCTGTTTCCTTAAAAGACAATGCAGTTCCCGATGCACGTTTTGCATTCAACAAAGACAGCCAGAAAATGGGTTACTATAAACCTACCTTAGGCGATGTAAAACAGTATTTACCCTTCTTAAAAGGTTTACAGATTTATGACCACAACGGTCAGAGCGAATACTTACGTTTCAACGGTGATTCTGATTTCAACAAAATTGCATCCATCACCATCACCGGCTATTCCAGCAACAAAGCGTTGGTAGAAGTAAAACTGACTGACGGCGGTGTGATTAACACCAGATTCTTAGCACGTGCAAACAGTGGCGGTGCTTCCACCTATACCGGTTCTATTAAAACCAAAGACAACACTGTTTACTTTGTAAACGGCGGTGGTACCAGTAACTCTGCTTCCACCACCACCTCTGCATACTGGTATGTGGATTACTACACCTTTACCGGTAACAACGGGGTAACCATTACCTCTGCTCAGCAGACCTTTAATTCCAGCGGTTCCAGTGTTTCCACTCCTTCCGGAAACTTTAGTACCACCATTAAAGCAACGGTAACCTATGATGCAAATGGCGGTTCCTGTGTACAGACCATTGGTTATGCAACATCAGCTGCAACTTCCGTAACTCTGCCCACTCCCAAACGTGGCGGATTCCTGTTTGCAGGTTGGTACACTGCTCCTACCGGCGGAACCCGTGTGGGCGGTGCAGGAGATTCCTATGCTCCTTCCGCAAATATCACCTTATATGCACAGTGGGGCAAACCTTGTGATGTAAGTTATGACGCAAACGGCGGTACTGCTTCTGTTACCGTTCAGACCTATAACGGCACTGCATTAAGCTTACCCAATGCAAGTCGTGACGGTTACTGGTTCTTAGGTTGGTACACTGCACCCACCGGTGGCGAAAAAATCGGTGATGCGGGTGAAGGTTATCATCCGGGCGGCGCAATCACCCTGTATGCACAGTGGCAGGAAGCAATTTCCTACACCGTGACCTACAATGCAAACAGCGGTAGCGTAAGTCCTGCTTCTGCAACTTACGAAGGAACTGCTCTTACTTTACCCAACCCCACCAGAACCGGTTACACCTTCAACGGCTGGTATACTGCGGCATCCGGTGGCACCAAGGTTGGGAATGCAGGCGCAGAATACACTCCGTCTTCCAACATTACCTTATATGCACAGTGGACGATTGGTAGCTACACTGTAAAAGTTTCTGCTACAAATGCAACTGTAAAAATTAACAATACCACCGTTGCTAATAACGGTTCCATTAACATTCCCTACGGCACTCAGGTAACTGTTGACGTAACCTACTCTCAGAGTAACAGCCGTTCCACCACCATTAAGGGTGCAGATGGCACTACCTATAATTCACCCTTTAACATGCCGGCGCAGACCGTTACCGTAACCGCATCTTCTAGCGGTAGCTGCTTTACCGAAGATACCTTAATCACCATGGGTGACGGCAGCCAAAAAGCAATGAAGGATGTTACCAAGGATGATACCATCTTAACCTACAACTTCTTTACAGGCTGTTACGAAGCAAAAGATGTGGCACTCTTAATTTCTCACGGCGTGGATACTTACGCAGTGGCAAACTTAACCTTCTCCGACGGCACTACCTTAAGAATCGTTGGTGACCACGGTGTGTTTGACTATGACTTAAACGATTATGTATACATTAACATAGATAATATGGATGCATACATTGGTCACACCTTTGTGAAAGAAAATGCGGAAGGTTATGACTTGGTAACCTTAGTGAAAGCAGAAAAAACTGAAGAAACCCTGGGAATCTATTCCTTAACCTCTGCAGGCAATGCCAACGCATTTGCAGAAGGTATGCTGACACTTGCTCCTCCTGCTGGTTTCTATAACTGGATTGAAATGGGTGAAAAACTCCGTTACGATACCGAAAGCTTCCAAAAAGATATCGAAACCTACGGTTTATACACCTTAGAAGATTTCGGCGGTTTGGTAACTGAAGAACAGTTTATCGAATTAAACGGCGCATACTTAAAGATTGCTGTAGAAAAAGGAATCTTCACCTGGGATTACATTGTTGAGTTAATTGGCTTATATGTAAATCCGTAATACGTTTTCGTATGAAAAAACTCCCTGCAGAGTTCTCTGCAGGGAGTTTTTGTTTCGGTGGAGAGACAGTGAAAATAACGAAAAACCTTGACAAAATCCATCAAAAAGTGGTAAGATGTAGATAGAATAAAATGGTGTGGTGTAACTACATAATGCTTCTAAAATTCGTACCCCGTTTTTTACATCACCAAAGGAACCATAAAGAAAGGACAAATCGTTTATGAAAACCAAGAAAAACATAAAAAAACTACTTTGCCTTTTGACTGCACTTACGTTGCTTTTGGGGGTATTTTCTGCCCTTGCTGCAACGGCTTCCGATTTAGGAAGCGTTTCCTTTTATAATGAAGGGGGAGAAGTGATTACCGCTTTGGACGGATGCGATACGGTGACTGCCAACATCACCTTTACCCCAACCGAAAAGAATTCGGCGCAGGTGATTGTTTCTCACTACACTGCAGACGGTGTGCTTTGTAAAACAGAGCCTATTACCACAGTTTCTGCTGTGGCAGGGGAAGAAAACCAATACAGCAGAGAAATTTCGGTAGCAGATACCGAATTATTAAAAGTATTCTGCTGGGAGGGTACTGATTCTTTAGTTCCGTTAACCAATCCCGGCATTATCGAACGTGACCTGCTGGAGGAACTCCCGACAGCCACTGTTACCGAAATCGAAGCAGAAGATGCGGATTTTGCTTTGAACTTCACAGCAGATGAAGTAACTGATGAACAGTTAGCATTCTACGGCGACTGGAAAGCAGACTTTGTATTCAAAATGAACAAAGATGCAACCTTCAATGCCGACGGTACCCGTGACGGTTACTTAATCGGCCAGTATGATGAATTCGGTCCTGAATTTGTAAAAATTCCGGCAACCGATTTAGCGGTAACTGCAAATACACCTGTTTCCATTATGGATGCTGCCGGATTAACCGTGACTTACAGGGATGTAGCAGAAACCGTAAAAGATTTTGACTGTGGCGTAAACTTCTCCCATGATTTCTTAAAAGAAAATGATGGTCTGGAGGTTTCCTTAGCACTGGTACTGGTAAATCCTGAAAATGGCAATATCTATACGATCGCAGAAAAAGACTTTGAATTCTGCTTACCCACAGCAACGGTTACCGAGCTGGATGTAGAAGCAATCCAGGATGTAGATTTAACCTTTGCATTAAACTTCAAAGCAGACCCTTCTACAGAATCTCAGTTGGCAGTGTTTGGAGACTGGTATGCAGATTATGAAATCATGATCAATAAGACTGCTACCTTCCATTCAGACGGAACCTGTGACGGCTATCTGGCAGGTCAGTACGATTCCTGGAGTCCTGCTTGGGTAAGTGTGCCCAAAATGGCTATCACCTTGACCCCCGGTACTCCCTTAAAAATTATGGAAACCGCGGCAGAAGCCTACGGAAAACCCGGTCTCAAATACACCTATCAGGAAGTGTATGAACGGGTAAAGGATTTTGATTGCGGGATCTTCTTCGCACCTGAATTTTTAGTAGCGAATCCCGATTTAGAAGTAACTCTGGCACTGAAGATGTATAACCCCAATAACGAAGACGAATCTTACGTAATTGGCAGAACCTACACCTTCACACCCAAAAACATTCCTTCCATCGACAAATTCATTGGTAAAGATGTGACTTATACTCACACCTTAGAAACCGCGGAAGCAAATACCGTAACCTATGACTTTGCCGAGCTGTTCACCGTAATCGACGGCGTTCCCGTAGATATGGATAACCTGACTGTCACCGGTGCAACTTACGAAGACGGCACAATCACCGTGGACGGTTTTGGCAAAAAAACGATCACTGTAACCGATAATTACTACTGTAATGTTGCAACCGCAACCGTAACCGTAAACGAGCCTGCAAACATTGATAAATGGAATGCAACTAATAAAGAAATCACCTTAACCGTTGATACTGTTGGCAAAGACCAGACCGTAAACTTCGCTGACCTGTTCACCGCAATTGACGGTGCAATTATCAAAACAGTAGAAGTAACTGTAGATAATGGCGGTACCTATGCTGATGGCGTTATTACCGTTCCCGGAACCATTGGTACCTACACCGTAACTGTTACTGATAACTTCTACTGTAACGAAGCAACTGCTATTATCGTTGTAAACGATGCAGCAAACGTAGACAAATTCATTGGCAAAGATATCGAAGTAACTCATACTTTAGCTACTATTGAAAGCGGTAAGTACACCGTAGACTTTGCAGATTTATTTGATACCAACGGCTATGAAGTGAAAGAAATTACTGTAACCGGCGGTACCTATGCAGACGGTAAAGTAACTGTTGAAGGTTTAGGTACCATCACCGTTACCGCAACCGATAACTTCTACTGTAACGTAGCAACCGCTACCGTTACGGTAAAAGAACCTGCTGCAGTTGACAAATGGACTGCAAAATCTGATTTAGCTTATGAAACTGAACAAGGTGTTGCAGTAACGAAAACTTTAGGAGAGCTGTTCAGCGCAAACGGTAATCTGATTAAAGATGCTACTGTGTCTGTAACCGGTGCTTCTTCCTTCACGAAGGATGCAACCTGGGATAACGGTATTGTCACCTTTAGCGGTGGCGGCACTTATACCGTTACCATTACTGACGGTTTTTACTGTACCGCAACCTCTGCTACCGTAACTGTAACAGAATTAGCACCTCCTCAGATTGCAAAATTTGATACCAAATTTGTAAATCACGAAGATTATTTATATAGAATCGGCAATCAGAATACCGTGGCATTGGGAAGCATCTTTAAAGCTTTAGACGGTGTGAGTGTTGGTACCGTAAACGTAGCAGTGGAACCTCTGGCAAACACTCCTTTGGTTTCTGCTACCTATACCAAAAACACCGATTGGACCAAGTCTACCTTAAAATTCAGCGGTACCGGCGTGGTAAAAGTGACCATTTCGGATGAAGAAAGTACTCCGTATTCTTTGTACCTAGAAATTGTGGATGCGAAGAACGTGACCACTGCCACATCGGCAACTGCCAATAACGTGGTATTATTAAACGATATTTCCGGCACCTTTAACGTGTCCAACGGTTATGCTTTTTACGGCAACGGCTTTACCGTAACCTGTGCAGGAAAAGGTAATCCCGGCCTTAAGCTGCTGACCACCGGTTTTATCAATGTATCCAAAGGCGGTATTTTAGATAACACCAGAATTATCTGCGATATTTTCCCCGAATCTTATTTATATACCTCCGATGCATCGGGTTATGACTACTTTAAATCTGCAGTCCTTTTAACTGATGATTCCACCATTTCTAACTGTTATATTTATGGTGCAAGATGTAACATTTTTATCGGTGGCGGAAATGCCACCGTGAAAAACACCGTTACCGAATGCGGAAGCTTTGCCAACATTCAGATTGTAAGAAGTTCCGACGAATTCACTGTTACCTTAGAAGATGTGACCACCATTCAGTATATGACCACCTCTTCTTACGATACTTCCAAAAACGTGATGGGTCTTGGGATTGCAGTGGGGGATGCGGATACCAAATCCAATCCCTATATTCGTTTAAAAGGGGACCTCAGACAATATAACTGGGTAACCAGCGATCATTCTTCTGTTTCCAACAGTTATGCTAAGAGCGTGTTGGAGGTAGCATTAAAGGAAAGTGCATATCAGCATACCATAAACGGTAAAAATACTGTAAACTTGGGAATGGCATACATCACCTCTTATCCTGCCAACATCATTGATGAGCGTACCAACAAGGCGGAAATTCCTTATGCGTTAAACAAGGTAAGCTTTTTGGGAGCAACCGGCAGAGTGTATACCGTGGCGGCAGGCAGTGCCGTTACTGCCGATTACCGTTACAATCCCGAAACTGACGGCGTGATTCCGTACATCTGCGGTGGAAACGGATTATATGAACCTCAGATTTATCCCAATTCCACCTTGGGCGGTCAGTATATCGCCAACACGGACGGTTGCAACAAATATTGCTATATGGATTCTGACACCTTAAAAGTGATGATTCCTGCAGGAGAATCTTTTGAGATTGATTTTACTAAAATATTTGACATCAATAAGTATAGCGGTCAGGATTTGCAGACCCAAATTACCTGCACCGATGAAAACGGTGATGAAGTTTCTTTAACCAACGGAAAACTCACCCTATCCGAAACAAAAGAATACATTGTGACCTACACCTTAACCGATACCATATTCTATAACGAAAACGGAGAAAGTGTGGCACAAACGGTGGTTTACACCAAAAAATTACCGGTTTCTGTGGCATTAAAAGACACGTCTACCCCCAATGCGGAATTTTCGTTTGATTCCACGAAACAGGTGATTTACTACAACAAAGCACTTTTGGGCGATAAAATTCAGTTTATGCCTTTCTTGGCAGGCTTAAAAATCTATGACTATATGGGCGATACCCGTTATTTAAGATTTGACGGTGATGATAACGCCTATCAAAAAGTGGTATCTGCCACCATCGAAAACTTAAATACCACCGGGGAAGCCAAAGGCTATCATATCATCACCGTAAAACTGGTGGATGGCGGTGTGTTAAAAATTGACCTGGACGTCAAAGCAACGGCAGGCGGTTCTACCCATTCCGGCTCGATTAAAACCAACAAAAACATTTTCTATGTAGTAAACGACGGTGGTACTGCTTCCAGCGGTCAGATCTGGAGAGTGTATGACTACGAATTTACCGGCAATAACGGGGTAGTCATCAATTCGGGTTCCGTAAACTTTGGTAAGTCCGGGGTGGATGCGACAAGTTTCACCAAACCCACCGGTACTTTCTCTGCAACCGTGTCTGCTACCGTGACCTATGATGCCAACGGGGGCTTATGCGGACAGAGTGTTGGTTATCAGACCAATCATTATAATACATTGACTTTACCCAATCCCACTCGTTATGGGTATGTGTTTGCCGGCTGGTATGATGCTCCCTATCAGGGTAACCGTGTCGGCGGAGCAGGGGATTTATATACTCCCGGCGGTGATGTTACTCTCTATGCACAGTGGGGCAAACCTTGTACCGTGACCTTGGATGCTACGGGTGGCAGCGTAACTCCCGAAACTATAAACTATAATGGAGAACAAATCGTTCTTCCCTTACCAGAAAAATCGGGTTATTGGTTCACAGGCTGGTATGAAGATGCCGCTTGTACCAAGCTTTATGGGTTGAACGGTGTGATTTTAAATCCCACCAAAAATACCACCTTCTATGCAGGCTGGAGCCCTGTTTATACCGTAACTTACAACCCAACGGGCGGAAACGTAACACCCACCTCTATGGATTATGTGGGAACTGTTCTCACCTTGCCCTTACCCTCTGACACAGCAAGAGCATTTGCCGGCTGGTATACCGAAGAAAACGGCGGTACTTTCATCGGTATGGGAAATGACACCTATCTTCCTACCGCACATATCACCTTGTATGCCCATTGGGAAGCACCTTCCGTGGTGACTTATGATGCCAACGGCGGAAGCTGTTCCACCGATTCTCAGACCTATATGGGCGCACCCTTAACCTTACCCACTCCCACTCTCACAGGATATACCTTCCAGGGTTGGTTTACCCAAGCTGAGGGCGGCACCAAAATCGGCGGTGCAGGTGCATCTTACACCCCTGATGAAAGCATCACTTTATATGCACAGTGGGTCAAAACACCCTATACCATCACTGTTTCTCAATCCAATGCAACCGTAACCGGTGTGACCAACGGACAAACTGCATATTACGGTGACAGCTTTACCGTGACTGTTTCCTTCTCTCAGAATAACAGTAAATCCCTGAAGGTGACCGATGGAAACGGAAATACTTTACTAAGCGAAAGCACAGCCGGTACCTATACCTTTAGTATGCCTGCTTCCAATGTAACTGTTTCTGCTTCCTCAAGTGGCGGTTGCTTTAGTGAAGATACCTTAATCACTATGGCAGACGGCACGAAGAAAGCTATCAAAGAGATTACTACTGAGGATTCCATTTTGACCTATAATTTCTTTACAGGTGAAATGGAAGCGAAAGATGTGGCGCTGGTGGTAAATCATGGCGTAGCAGAATATCCCGTTGCCAACTTAACCTTCTCAGACGGTACGGTATTAAAAGTAATCGAAGACCACGGTGTGTTTGATTATGATTTGAACCAATATGTGTACCTCACCATGGACAATATGGCAGAATACATTGGACATACCTTTGTGAAGATGCACGAAGACGGCTATACCACGGTTACTTTAGACAAAGCAGAAAAAACAACGGAAACCATCGGTGCATATTCTTTAACCTCTGCCGGAAACTTCAATGCTTTGGCAGAAGGTCTTTTGACAGTAGCACCTCCCGATGATTTGTATAACTGGATGCCGATGGGCGAAAAACTCCGTTACGATACCGATGCTTTCCAAAACGACATCGAATCCTACGGCTTATACACCTACGATGATTTTTCTCAGTATGTTACTTACGAACAGTTTATCGAATTAAATGGCGCATACTTAAAAATCCCCGTGGAAAAAGGAATCTTTAGCTGGGATTACATTTTGGAACTGATTGATTTATATGTGAAGTAAGCAAACGTATATCAATCAAAATATCCAAAAACAAACAATAAAAAGCATAAAAAAATCCCGAATGCAAATTGCATTCGGGATTTTTTTTATGAAAAGAATTTCTTATTTGAATAAGATGTTGTATTCGTTGTAAGGAACTTTATCTTCGTAGAAGTATTCATCGATGTATTCAGCATCATTTACGAATTTTAAGTTTACAGAAGCGCTTTCAGCCATGCCCTGTAATTCATCAGAGATAGATGCGTAAATAATAACGTTTAAGGTCTGTAAGGGTTTGATATCAGCGTAGAAGCCGGTTCCATCAGATTTTTCAACTTCAATGCTTAAATCAGATTTGTAAGTATCGTTGATTAACATTTCGCCTTTGAAGCCTTTCCAGGACAGGTCTAAGTCGCCGCCTGCTAAGTTTTTCACTTTACCTCTTACAACGAAGAATTTTTCGCCTTCTTTGTCATCGATAGTGGAATAGTAGCTAGCAGAGGTGTTGGAAGGTTCGATTTCTTCGGTCCAAGCAGCGGATTCTAAGGTTAATTCCATAACGTCACCGATGGTAACGGTTTCATTTACGTTTAAGGTGCTTGCGCCGGTTGCGGTTTTAGTAGCAGTGGGTGCTACAGAGTTGGATTTGGTATCGTCGGCAGTTTTGGTTTCTTCAGCGGGTGTGGTGGTTTCGGTAGCAGTTCCTACAGTGTTACCTTCATCAGTTTTGGTTTCGGTTGTTACTTCAGTTGCAGTGTTGGTGTCTTCAACTTTTTTGTCTTCTGTGATTTTGATGCCACCGTCTTCGGTGAATTCCGCTTTACAACCGGTTAATGCCATAGAGGAACCGATTAACATGGTAGCGGAGAGTAAAAGCGCGATTGATTTTTTCATTGTTTTTTTTCTCCTTTTTAAGCATATGCTTTCTATTTTTTTCCCATTTTAGCATAAATCAATAAAAAAGTCAATATTTCGATGAAAAATGTTACTGTTCTGTAAAATTAAAATGTATTTTTCTGCAAAAAACACATATTTTTAATGTTTTTTTATCCAGTTTTCACACATTTTGCTGCAAAAATACCGGAAATTGAAAAAAATCTTGACAAACCCTTTTGGAAAATGGTACATTATAAATAGAATAAAATGGGGAGTTACAGAAAAAATGTAACCACACTTTCCGAAAATATACTATGAAAGAAAGGAACCAAAAAAGATGAAACGAGTAGTAAGCTTTATTCTGGTAATTGCCATGGTTGCAGTTCTGCTTGCATCCATTGTGGCAAGAGCAAGCGAAGCAGAAGGTGTTGTGTTTTATAATGCCGAAACCAACAAAATGATTACCACATTAGACGGTGTTACCACTTTAAAAGCCAAAGTAACTGTCCAAGCACCCAGATCTGCAATGGCTTCGGTGTTTGTGGGCCATTATGAACAAGAAAGCGGCAAGCTTATCAAGATGGAACCCGTTTCTGTGAAGGGAGGTCTGCCGGGAGATACTTTAGAAATTCCCATAGAAAACATTACCGTGGGCGATACGGAAGAGTTCAGAGTGTTCTGCTGGACCGATGAAGAAACCATCTGTCCCTTACTTCCTGCGGCAACCATTACCTATGCGCCCATCTTAACGGAAAAATTTGAAGTGGTATTTCCCAATACCGATTCTTATTTATACCGTATCGGGAATCAGAACGCTGTTGCTGTAAATAAACTGTTTTCTGCCATCGATGGTGGCGAACTTGGTAACGTGAGTATTACGGCAGAAGCAATGGACAATACAGGTGTTACCGTTCATGTTTCCAATGAAGCAGACTGGCAAAACAGAACAATTTGGGCACAGGGAATCGGTATTATCAAATTAACTGTTACCGATGATATGGAAAACACCAAACCTACCGAGCTTTATCTGGAAGTGGTGGATGCTTATAACGTGACATCGGGTGCAAGCGCTACCGACCGTGATATTGTACTCTTAAATGATTGCGGAATGGGTCAGCTTGTCGTGTCAGGCGGACATACCATCTACGGCAACGGTTTTTCGTTAACCGCTTCTTCAGACTCAGCAGCATTAGACAGAGGTTATGCTTTTGTGACCATGGAAAACGGTAATTTAGATAACGTGCGAATCAAAGTACCTCATTTCCCGTTCCCCATTCTGTATGAAGCAAATAAAAAAGATGACCCCACTCCCAATCAGATTGATGGCACCAAAACCCGTTATTACAATATCCGAAGCGCAGTAATGACCTCAGGTGATTGCAGTATTAAAAATTCCTATATTGAAGGCGGACGTGCGGCACTGTATGTGACTGCAGGGGATTTAGAGTTGGATAACACCACCGTATATGGTGGTGCAGCTGCCAATATTCACTTAAATGCGGCAAACAGTCTCACCATGCGGGATGTGACCTTGATTCAGGAACCCATTACCGCAACTGTTCACGATACTACGAAAACTTTAATGGGCTTAAGCTTAATCACCATTGCGGATTCCGAAGGGAATTCTACCCCCATTACCTTAGAAGGAAAACTCATTCAGTATGCCTGGGCAAACGAGGAATATAAAACCTATGTGCCTGCAGAAGGGCAGTCTATGGTGAATTATGTCTTAAATCAGACCGACTATATTCACCCTGTTACCTACCGGGATGGCGTTACCCGTGATTCTTTAAATTTAGGCTTTATCTATATGATTGAAGACGGAACCAATCCTGTGCTTTCCGACCCTGTGATTTATGATAATCGTGTGAATAAAGCGGAAGTTCCCTATGAAACGCTGGATATGACTTCGGTAAAGGTGTTCTCCTATAAAAATTCCAATGGTACAGATGCTGAAGTAACCACTTATCCTACCTATACTTCCACCAAAAACGGCAATATTTTAGCAACTGCAACCTATGAGGAAACTGATGAAAACAAAGTGCTGACCAAAGAATATGTAAACGAAACCGGTTGGATTAACCGCTTCACCGTGAATTTAGACCGTGGTGCATACAGCTTTGATTTTGGCAAATTCACTTTAGAAAAATATGGCAAAGAACTTTCCTACACCGTCCAAAAAGATGGTGTGGCAGTGGACACTACCAAAAAAATTCCTGTAACAGTTGGTACCCAAATGTATGATGTAACTGTTACTGACAATATTTTCTACAATGAAAACGGCGAAAGTTTTGATAAAACCGTGACTTATACCTATCCTCTGTATATCAGTGGTACCGAATCCAATAAAGATGCGCCTTCCTTAGTGGCATCCGATTGGGGAACAGGTCTTTGCGTGGCAACTAAAAAAGGAAGCACCTGGAGCGGTGCGGCACCTGCTTTAGAAGGGTTACAGGTTCGTTATTGGAGTGTGGCGGAAAGTCAGTATAAAACCGTTTCTTTGGCTGATTTCACTCCCGAAAATGTGGGCAAGCAGAATGACACTGACACTGTGTGGACTTATACACCCGACAACGGAGACTTTATCTTAACCGTAACGGGTGGTCAGGTGCATTCTTCCAATAAAGTGTTTGCAATGCCCGTTGTGGTGGACGTAAACGGAACCAACAAGTTGTTCTTTGTGGCATCTAACTCCGGCGGTTTGGTAAATACCGGAAACACAGCAAGAAATGTGCCTGTGTCCTATACTTTTGAAGATAAAAACGGCAAAAAACTGAGTTTCTCTCATACCTGGAGTGTGGCAGAAGATAAAACCAATCCGTATAGTTATTCCGCTTTCTGCGAAGGTACATTAGCCGCAGCAGAGGATAACGGTTGCTTTACCGCTGATACCGTAATCACAATGGCAGACGGCACTAAAAAGGCAATCCAAGATATTACCACCGAAGATACCATCCTGACCTACAATTTCTTTACCGGACAGACCGAAGCAAAAGATGTGGCACTGGTGGTTAATCACGGCGTGGATGAATATCCCGTTGCAAACCTGACCTTCTCCGACGGTGCGATATTAAAAGTAATTGCAGAACACGGTGTGTTTGACTATGATTTAAACAAATATGTGTATCTCACCGTAGATAATATGGATGAGTACATCGGTCACACCTTTGTGAAAATGGATGAAGACGGATATCGTCTGGTTACTTTGGATCAGGCAGAAAAAACCTATGAAGTAACAGGAGCATATTCTTTAACTTCTGCAGGAAACTATAATGCCCTTGCCGAAGGGCTTTTGACAGTAGCACCGCCGGATGATTTCTATAACTGGGTACCGATGGGAGATAAACTCCGTTATGATACCGAAAGCTTCCAAAAAGATGTAACAACCTACGGATTATACACCTACGATGATTTTAAAGATTACGTGACCTATGAACAATTTGTGGACTTTCATGGTGCTTATTTAAGAATCCCTGTAGAAAAAGGACTTTTCACCAAAGATTACATCTTAAAACTCATCAAACTGTATGTGAAATAATATCTCATAAAAAAAGGAACAAATCTTAGGATTTGTTCCTTTTTTGTTGTATTTAGGATTCTGATGCAGAATAATAACCTTTGTAGCCTCGTTTTCTGTAAGAATAGCGGCCTTTGGTTTTATTGGTGTTGTTACGGATAACTCCCAGCATTTTGGAGCCGCTCTTATTGATTAGGTTTACCACGTTTTGTGCGTCCTTGTAGTGCACTTTAGCGTTACTGATTACCATTACCACACCATCACTTTGTTTGGCGATGACAGCGGCATCAATAACTAATCCCAAAGGGGGGGTGTCTATAATAATATAATCATATTCTGTGCGGCAATGATTGATTAACTCTTCAAAATATTTGGAGTTTAAAAGCTCCACAGGATTGGGCGGATATTTTCCTGCAAACAGAATCTTCATGGAAGAATCTTCCACAGGATATAAACATTCCTCCAAGGTGTTTAACCCGGTTAACACTTCGCTTAAGCCATTGTGTTTGGTGACAGTGGTGTTTCTGCCTGCAATTACGGATTTTCTCATATCTGCATCAATTAGAAGCACTTTTTTTCCAAGCTCTGCAAAGCTTTTGGCAGCGTGCAGAGAAACGGTGGATTTCCCTTCGTTTTCATTGCAGCTGGTAATAACAATCACCTTTACATCCTTTCCGCAGAATTGCAGATTGGTGCGAAGCACCTTGTAAGCTTCTTCGGTAAAAAAATCATTGGTTCCGGGCAGGTTCAACTGAATCGGTTTCATATATTTATTCCTCCCCTTTGTTTTTTTCTAAGATATTTGGATTGATATAGCCGTAGCCATAACCCTTACGTCTGTATTTATAGCGATATTTTTGCTTGTTTTTCTTATCGTTATTGGCTTCGGGAATATCCCCTAAGATACTTAAGCCTAAGTAATTTTCGATGTCCTCATCTGTTTTGATGGTGGCATCCAATAGGAAGACTATCAAGAAAACGGAATAGGTCAATACCGCAGCAATCAGCCCGATAAATACAAATACAAGCGGTTTGGTTTTGTTGCTGGGTTCGTAGTTTAAGTTTCCGTATTCATATAGGCTGATTTGCTCAAAGCCCATGGTTTCGTTGATGGCGGAGGCACCCACCTCACAGAGATTATCCACCATTCGTTTTGCATATTCCGGAGAGTCTGCCGTAACAGATACTTCTAAGATACGGGTATTTTCCGGGTTGGAGGTGGAAATACGTTCGGAAAGTTCGCGATAATCCTCCGTCAGATTCAGGTTGGTTTTTACCTGTTCCACCACAGTGTAGCTCTTCATCAGATAGTCGCAGTCTCTTACTACGTCCAAAGCGGAGGAAAAATCGGTTGCTACATCATCGGCAGTGTTTTGCTCAGGAGTCACTTGTTTTAAATCCTGACGAAGAATATACATGGTTGCCGTGGAGCGATATTCCGGTTTGAAGGTGAAGGTATCTAGTGCAAAAAGTCCGGCTGATACCAGCACACACACCAGGATGATAATCCATATTTTCTGCACAAATATGTTCCATAGGTCTCCAAAGGACACCACTCTGATTTTTGTATTGTTTTCCATATTATTTCCTTCCTGAATAATTTTTTAGAATAAGGGTTAATGCGTGGTTAAGGCAAAGGTGATCGGCATAGGATTTGCCGTATCGCTTCTGCAGATATTGGTAACAATTTTTAAGGTTTGGCGGTCTGTATGTGATGTCGTGAGTATCAGTTGCCACAAAATCGGCAAGATGCTTCGACAGAATTTTCTGAGTTTTTATTTTTTCAAACCAGCCGGATTTTCCCAGAATTGCTTGTGCGTTCAGTTGAATCAGAACGCCCAACTGTTTTAAAGAAATAACTTGCTTTTTGGAAATCCGGTAACGTTCTGCATGGGCAAGCACGGGAATGTATCCCGCAGAAAGAAGAGATTTTAAGCCGTTTTGCACTTCTTTGTAAGCGGTGCGGTGGGGAAAATCCACCAGCACATAACGGCTGTGGTTCAAGGTGTGGCAAAGGCCTTCGTGAAGCCAGGACACACAGTCGGGGCTATAGTGAAGCTCATTGCCCGAATATAAGTAAAGGTCGGGATATTTTTTACTTGTGTATTCTAAAAGAGTTTCGTAAGCTTGGTTCTTTTTAGAGGTGTTGTTTCCGTAATAACCGGGATGAAAATGAGAGGTCAGGCAAAGGTGCCGGATCCCTTCTTCATAAATTTTATCAATCAAGGAAAACATTTCTTCCTTGGATTTGGGACCGTCGTCGGTGTTAAATAGAATGTGTGAGTGAATATCGGAGAATTCCATGGAAAATCCCCTCCTCGTTAAGATGGTTCCCCGGGAGCCGAAGCTCCCGGGGCTTTTTGGTTTTAAGTACCGTTATGAATTATTTGGAAATCACTGCAGGAGTGCTCATCACGGGAGTTAATTCTCCGGTAGAATTCCAAACATAAATTTTGATGGTTTCGCTTTCTCCAACTGTCATTGTGGGAGTGTTGTAAGTGGTGTTTGCACCTTCGGTGGTAACCACTTGGGCATCGATAAATTCCATTTCAAGCAGTGCATTGGTGGTTTTATCGTAATGAGCTGCCAATACGGTTGCGGTGCCGGTTTCGATTCCTTCGAAGGTAACTTTTGCCTGCAGGTAGTTTACGTTTTCTAAGGAATCTACCATTTTTTCTGTTTCAACATCGTAGAACCAGGTACCTTTGGGCAGTACCATTTTACCATCTTCACCGAAGGGGTAGGTGCCTGCAGGGATTAAACCATTGGTTTCAGATTCTGCAATGGTTCTTTCGTAGGTAAGCAGTTTACCGTTGGTACGAACGAAATAGAAATCGCCTTTCCATTCTACCATACCGATGCCGTACTGCTGCTGACCATTAATGAAGAAGCACAGGTTGCCGTAATCATCTAAAGCAGGACCGTTTTTCAGAATCATTTTAGCGTCTGCGCCAAATGCGTAATCGCCTTCGGGCAGTAAGCCGTTAGCTTTGTCTTCGGAGATTGTGATAGCCCAAGTTATCAGACGGCCGTTTAAACGAACATAGTAGTAATCATCGTTCCATTTTATCAGACCGGTATCATACTGGATTTTTCCGTCGATTGCATAATAGTAATAGTCATCATACAGGAATACACCATCAATTGCACGAATCAGTTTACCGTCTTCACTAAATTCGTAAGCTTCCGTATCAATGGTGGTGATGCCGGTTGCACAAATGCCTCGGTAGTCGAAGTAGTAGGTATCACCGTTAATTTCTGCCCAAGTCTGTTTGTAGTATCTGTGGCAGTAGTAGAACATATTACCGTCTTCGGTATATTTCCAGCCACCTTCGGATAAACCTTTTTCGCCTTTGAACTTATAGTCAATGCCATTCATGGTAACGGTGCCTTTTGCAGCATAGCCATTGGAGTGGAAATAATGCCAGCCGTCTTCTAAGTTTACCCATCCATATACAGGTTGACCTTCTAAGTAGTATTTCCAACCGTTTTCGTCTTCGATCCAGCCGTTTGCGGTGGAACCGGTTTCGCCACAGTTAGCGCATACGTTCTGACCGCCAACAACAGTGTAGTTATGGCCGGTTGCTTCTAAGGTTTCACCCCAGGTGATAATGGAGTTACAGTCATTACAGAAGGTTCTGCCGGTGTAACCGTCTTCAGTACAGGTTGCAGCTTTGTCTTCTAATGCCACTTCTTCGTGAACATGCCAGCCTTCTTTGTCGAAGGTGGAGGTCAGACGGGTAGAGTTATATTCGGTAGAAGTAGTCAGAATTTCGGATGCGAAGGTTGCTTCGTTACCGTCGGTGCAGGTCAAATGACCCATTTCAACGCCGGTCATCACGGAAACCAGACGGTATGATTTGTAATCTTCGCTACCGGTAGTGTTGATAAATTCAGGAATCCATACTCTGATGGGTAAGGAAGCTACTACTGCTTCTCCTGTCTGAGCAGTGGGGTTTTCACGGGTAATGGTAATGGTTGCATCGTTGGTTTCGGGGTCGATGGTGTATTCTGCTGAGAAACCGTTTGCCAATACCATGTGGTCTAATTCCCAAGTATTGTTGTTATCCAATTCCAAAGTGGTGGTGATAACGTCCACATTTTCGATGTTGTCAGACACTAAGTTCATCCATACTAAAGAGCCGATACCAACGTTTTCTAAGGTTTCATCTGCTTTTACATAGTGGATGGTGTCTAAGGTGTTTGCGCTATTTTCGATGGTTAAGGTTCTTTCCTGATAAGAGGTATTGCCGTTGTTATCGGAAATTTCCACACGAACGGTATGTACGCCGTTTGCTAAGGTTACGTTGTTGGATGCAATGTAACCTGCAGAGGAACAGGTGGAGGGGATTTCAACGCCATCTACATACATTTTTGCGGAGGTAGCATCTAAACCGGTGTAGTTGGTTTTATCCATAGCGTCTCTTGCATTTGCCACAAAAGATACCACGTTTTCAGAAATGGTCTGTCCGTTGATTTCGATAGGGGTATCGATCATGGAGTGACCTACCTGCACGTTAGAAATGATGGGGGCATCAAAATCTTCCACAGCGGAAGAGTAGTTAATGGTTATATCGTCGATATAGTAGGTAACGTCTGCGTAGTAGTTGGGTCTTTCGTTGTGATAATAACCGTCTGCAGTGTTGTTGGTATCACTTCTATACAAACGAACTTCGTTTAAGCTGGTTACATTCGCACCGATATCTTTTACGGGAACGGTGAAATACTGCCAGCCGGTGCCGTATTTGAATTCGTGACCCAATACAACCGGGATTGCACTGCCGAAGTCCCATTCATAACCGTGAGAACCTTCGGGAATGTACATCCAGAAGCTTACGGAAACTGCGTCGGTTAAATCCAGGCTCCAACCCTGTAATTTACTCTGACACCAGTTCATACAGGTGATGGAATTGGAGGTGGATTTGTATTTGAATGCGTAGTTACCGTTTCTTACCTTACCGTCTTCTTTGGTACAAACGCTCAGTTCATCGTTGAAGAAATATTTATCGGGAGTGTAAACGCCTTTATAGGCCAAAGTCCAGTTTGCAATTGCTTCGGGACCTTCTTCAAAGTCGTAAACAATTTCGGAGCCTTTGCCCAGCATTAAGCCTGCAGATGCAGTAATCTGGGGATTGTGAACCAAAGTAGCGGTAACAGTACCGGATACCACTTCAGATTCCTTGGGAGCAGTGAATTTAATACCGTCGATGGAACCTAAAGCGTTATCGGATAAGGTGAAGGTTACATCTTCGGGTTTTAAGGTTACGTCAGCGTAGCCGTATTTAGCGGTTACGTCTAAAGTAACAGATTTGCCGAAGGGAGCGGTAATATTTGCCATAACAAAGGAAATGGATTCGGGAATGACTACGTTTACGGTGCCTTCGCCAACTACATTACCATTGTAAACAGCCTGAATCACAGCTTCTCCAACAGTACCATTGGAGATAAATTTGCCGTTTTCCACAGTACCCATGGATGCGTCTTTTAACTGCCAGGTTACATCTGCAGGAATTTCTGCAGGACCGCCGGCAGAGTCAGCACCGGTAGCAGTGAAGGTAACGGTGGAACCGGGAGTTACATAAGGATCAGATACTTCTAAAGATAAATGGTCGAATTTACCGTCTCTGGTTGCTTTGGAAATTACCAGAATACCGGACAGAGTGGAACGTTCACTACCGTCGGAGGGGCTGGATTTCATAGTTAACGCATTGGTACCTTCTCTTTCGGATAAGAAAGTGGAGGAACCGCCACCGTCACAGTTGATGGCATCCACACAGCCTAAAGCAATCATGGTTTCTGCCATTTCGTGGTTAGTGAAACCTGCAGAATAGGGAGCCTGACGACCATCGTTCATCATCAGTACTAATTTACCGTCTGCTTTGATACCGATTACAGAACGGGGAGCACGGTCGCTCTTATGGTCTTCGGTAGGATGCAGATTAACACCATCTCTTACCAGATAGTTAAAGCAAACGGTCTGCGCCATCCATTCGTCACCGGTTAAGGGTGCGTTTTTATCGCGGAGTTCCGCTTTTCCGTCTTTGGTGATGGCAAGATAACCGCCACCGGGATGACCTGCGCCACAAGTGTCACAGGAAGCTCTGTTATCACACAGCACTTTGCCGTTGTAAATTAACAGACCGTAAGGATGGGTAAAGCTCCAGCTTAAGCTACAGTTCATACCACCCACAACATTTAAGCCCAGGTCGTTTTCTACATGTGCAGCCTGTTCAGTCATAGTTTGGATACCCCAGTTATCGGTATCGGTATAATCAACCGTTTCCGAAATGTTTTTGCTGGTGGGCATCACAGAAATGTTGGGGTTGGTCAAATCCACTTCGATGGCGTGGATTACATTTCGGTTGTTGCCGGTTTCATCATTGATGATGATTTCGGATTCAATCGCACCGGGCGCTAAGTTGTAGTCTGTTTTGGAAATCAGCTTGTAGTAATTACAGTTGGTGGTACCCAAATTGTAATCCACGGCTGCAAAAACAGACAGGGGGAGCATACAAAGCACCAGTGCCAGTGCTAATGCGTTTCGAAAAACTTTTTTCACGTTTCTCGTCTCCTTTTTTTAAAATTTATATAATTTATTATTTTTTTCGAAGAAAAGACAGCGCTGTTTTAGGTAGTTTGGGATAGAAGAGCAAGGTAATTGTCGCAAAAACAATCAGATAGCATCCCATTCCCAAAAACAGTTCGGAAATTACGTTTACAATCAATAAAAATCCTGCAGTAATTGCTAATACATATAAGAATTCTTTTAAATAGGAAAGGTTTAAAATCTTTTTTAAATGATGTCCCTCCAAAACAAACCACGCAGCCATTGTGAAAAGAGAAGCAAATGAAATTGCCTGGGGGGTATGAAATACTACCTGTGCAATATAGTTTGTGACAAATCCAAGGGCTAAAATGAGTAGGCTGTTTTTAAAAAACTTGAAATTTTCATTTAAAATTTTCACAAAGGTGAACATGACTACCGAAATGGCGCCTGTGTATAAAATGCAGGGAAGCACAATTTTTAAGTAGGTCACCGAGGGGATATACTCGGGTAAAAACCAGCCGATAAATGCCACCAACGGATAGTATAACACCAAAGCAGCACCGATAATGGAACAAACGCCGGATAAAATGGTGTTATAATTTTTTTCGAGGACTTCCTTGCTTGATTTTTTTAACATAGGGAACATCACAATGGCAATGGAAGAAACCATGGTGGAAATTAAGGTTACCAGATTATAAGGGAAGGCGTACATCGCATAGGTTTCAATGGAGTATAGCATACTGACAAACTGGCGGTCCAGCATATGAATCAGGTGTGATACCTGATAAGCCACAGTCAGCACAATCCCTGTTCGGAACAAATCAACAATTGGTTTTCTCTGCACAGAGAGGGGGAGTTTTTTTCCAAAGGTAATTTTGCGGTAAATCACAAGATACCAAAGAAGCATCAGCAAGTCGGCTATTACTAAGAACAAAAGATAAAAGCGGTAAGAAATTTGCCAATGAAATCCGGTGTGGCAAAGGAGTAATGCCAATACGAAAATTGTTTTAAAGACGGAGAGGGTCAGATTTTTTAGGGCGTACTCCCGGAATCGTTTGGTTGCCTGCGATAAAAACTGATAATAAGAGGTCAAATTGATGGCAATAAGGTCAATCCCCAACATCCAGAGGATAAAGCGATAGTCCGAGTTGGCAACAAATATTCCGCTTATGCAAACAATTCCGCCCACAATCAGCTGCATTGTGATATAAAAACGGGAATAGGTGCGCATTTCTTCTTTGGAAAGACTTTCATAGTTGTTTCCGGCAAACCGCAGCAAAATTCCGTCTACAAAGCCGAAATGAAGCAGGGCGGTGTACCCTAAGTATAAAGTGAAAATGCGAAACAATCCGTAATCGTTTACGTTTAAAATTTTGGGAAGAAAAATACTGGTCACAATGCTTGCCGCCAGAGAGATTCCCTGGGAGAACGCAACGTGCAGCATATTTTTTAGGACGTTAGATTTCTTCGACATCTTTCTTGAAAACCTCAATGTTGTGATTGGATTTTTGTTTTTCGGGAGGGAGTTCCTTTCTCCATTCTCCGTATAAGTTGGTGAGATATTGGTCATAACCTGCGGGAGCAGGGTAGGTTTTTCCTTGAAAAGTCACATCCACGGCGTTTGAAAATACGCAGGACGGCAGAATTTCACCTGTTCCGTGGCAACACCATGCCACACAGCCCACGTAAGTATTGGGGTATTTATGGGATTTTTCAGCCATATTGCAAAGTTTTTTTTGCAACCGCTTCCAGCCGTATACCTTTCCTGTGATATGAATACCCCAAAGGATGAAGCGTTTGATGCCTTTTTTCTCAGTTTGGAAAGAGGGCGCATTGGCACAGATTAAAAAACGTTTGTAAAGCTCTGCCCGAAATGTTTGGAAGATTGCTCTTTTTTTGTTGGGATGCCAACGGTCTATGGGGAAAATATCTAAAGAAATCCCCAGTTCTTCTCCGAATTCATAATCCCCTTCTCTTAAAAGGGTTGCGGTGTCGGATAATTTTGCATAGGGCATTCGCCAGGTTTCGGATGTTACCCGGGAAAGCAGACGATATTTGGCATGAGGATAATGCTCTTTATATAATGTTAAGAACTTATCGTAGTCTTCTCTTGGCATCATCACATCGCAGTCGTCATCCCAGGGAACAAAGTTCTGGTATTTGACAGCTCCGATCAAGGTGCCGTTGGATAAAAAGAAGGTGAGGTTATGTTTTTTGCAAAAATCGGCAAAATGGGCTAACAGTTCAGCCAGATGGGATTGGATTTTGGTAATCTCGGTGATTTGTTGCAAAAGCTCACTTCCTTTTAGGGGTTATTTCAGCAATAGTTTACTGAGCCAAAATAATTGATGGCGTTGCAGAAAATGTTTCAGTTTCATTTTTCTGCCTTTTTTATCTTTTTGGTCGAATTTTGCAGATTGGATAGCTTGTTTGATGTAATCGGGGGCGGTGATTTGCTTCCATTGTTTTTTGAATTGTTTCAAACTACAGCCTGAACGGAATAAAAAACGTGTTGCCGTATCTAATTGGGCAATTACAAAACGGTCAAATTGCTCGCTGATACAAGGATGAAGGGGAACAACCGTTTCCTGATAATATTGAAGCAGGGAAGTAAATCGGGAAAATGCCAGGGGGTCTTTCTGATGTGACACAGAGTCTGTTCTTAGGTAATATAAATAGTTCACATCGGAAATCACGCTGACACTTTTTGCCAACAATACGGCGTGTACAAAGGCAAGTCCGTCTTCTCCCATTAAAATATCAGAAGGAATTTTTAGCTGACAGGGGTTGATTATTTCCCGTCGGAATGCTTTTCCGCTTAAGGATTTCGGGAAGGTGAAGGTTCCATTGGGTGCCATCAACAGGTTGGGAAGCACCGCATTATCGAGGTCCTGCAGATTGTAATGCCCGTCCGGCACCAGATTCTGAAACTGTTTGGTTTTGGTGCCGAAGTGTTGACAGATTCCGAAGATAACAATGTCGGAGGAATCCTTTTGGAATGCGTTTTTACATTGTTTTAACACATCGGGTTCCAATCCGTCATCACTGTCTAAAAATAAAACATATTCTCCGGTGGCGTTTTTCAGACCTGTGTTTCTGGCACCGGTGTGTCCTTTGTTTTCCTGATGAAACACCTTGATGCGAGCATCTGTTTGCGACAATTTTTGTAGGATGGATAAAGTATTATCGGAAGAACCGTCATCCACAATCAGCAGTTCAAAGTCTGATTCGCTCTGAGAGAGTACGCTCCGGATACACATCGATAAGAATTGCTCGCTGTTATAAGCAGGCACAACGATGGAAAACAAGGGGTTGTTTGTCATAGCTTCTGTTCTCCTTTAGCTGAATGCGAAAAATTTCAAAGCGCTTAAGGAACCACGGGTTCCGCCAATGAACAGCAGGGCTAAACTTACCAAAAGCACTACACATTGGATGGAAACCACCTTGAATCTTCCGGTGGGATTCTTTCCTGCGTGTTCTAACACAATCATCAATACGGGCAACATCAGAATGGGAACCAAGTGTCCGATACACCGATAAAAAATAGAAAAGTCATAGCAGAATAAAATCGCAAATAAACTGCCGATTCCTGCTGCCATATAATAGCAGTTCAGCTCCAGATATTGTTTTCTGAGAGGCTTGAATTTGACAGACAGAAATAGAAAAAATAAGACATAAATTCCGCCCATCAGATATTCCCAAAGGTCATAATAACCGGTATCGGAAAGATAACTTGCGGATTTTTCAAACACACTGTCAAATTTATATCGGAATAATACGATTGCTGCTAAAAACATTGCAAAAATTCCCAGCACAATAAGCAGTTTTTTTGTTGGGGATTTTCTTTTGTCAAAAATGGAGGTTACGATTCTGATTGCAGTTACAATCAGAGCCATATCGTGCATAAACACGGCAATGATATACAATGGGATATGTAGTGGTAACTTTTTCTTTTCCACTGTTTCCCGATAAAAACAGAATGAAATGATTGAAAGCGCCAACATCATACGGATTCCACCAATTACGGAAACGTAAATGGAGCCGCTCATTAAGAAAAACAGTGTTACGGCAAAATTTGGTCTGGAGATATGAAATCGTTTACTGGATTTTTCTAAAATGTAAAAAATCAAAGAATAAGAGAGTATTGCCGAAATTAACGGCAAGAGTTCCACAATCCCGGTTTTCCCGACAAGCCAGAACAAAATTCGGGACGTGGGGACGGAGGAGGTGACCACCAGTGTTTCGTAAAACTGAGGGAAGCTAAAGGTGGCGTACCATTCCATCGCTTCGTAAATGCGGTACAAATCGGCGGTGATATAGGGGTAGTAAAAGAAGCCCATGCCGCCCAACAGCAACAGATACAGTCGCAATATGTTTTTGCACTTGATATTGGAAAAGGCAATCAGCAAACAGATCATAATTAAAATATAGCTGTAAATGCTGACGCCAATCAGTCGCTCAATGAGAAACATAGGGGCATCCTTTCATCGGTTTAAAATTTATGTAAGAAGAGTTTGGTAAGCGGTAATTGTTTTTTTTGCTACTGCTTTTTCTTCAAAATTATCTTGAATCAGCGCTCTTGCACGTTGGGATTGCGCGGGATAATTGCATTGTTGCGTAATTGCCTTTTGGACGGCAAGTGCAATGTCTTCTGGGGTGGTTTGGCAACCAAAACCGCAGTGATTTTCATTCACAAGTTCTGCAAAGCCTGTTCCTTCGGTTACAATTACGGGTAATCCGTGAGCTAAGGCTTCTAAAAGACCCATTGGCATTCCTTCGCTACGAGAGGTCTGGATAAAATAATCGGAAGAAAGAAAGGCTTTTTTCTTGTTTTCTCCCCACACTTCTCCTTGCAGATGAACAATATCTGAAATTTCGTAGCGTTCAATGAGTTTTTGTAGTTCTTCACGGGAAGAATCGTCTTCGGGACCGTGAATCGTCAGGATTGCGCATGCATCTCGCATGGTTTCTTTTTGCAGGTTAATTGCGCCTAGCATCAGATCAAATCCTTTGATGCCAATTTCCAAGCGTCCGATATACAGAAATCTGATCGGTTTGGATAAGGAAGTCGTTTTGGATTCTTCGGGGATTTTGATTCCATTTGGCAACACCAGCGAGGGATAGGAAAATGCAGATTGATTCTGTTCCCTGTGGGATAAGTACTGAATGGAAGCGGCATTTTTTAAAAAGTGACCAAATAATAACAGATTTGCTGCAATTTTTTTTAAAATTTTCTTTTGTTGTGCCGTTTTTGTCATACAACCGTGAGGAATCACGATATAAGGAATATTCTCTTTTTTGAAAAAAGAGGCAAGTTTTAAAAACGGGGGACGATACACTTCGTGAAAAATTACCAGATCAGGTTTTTGAAAGGGTTCGGGTATTTTTTTGTGAAAGAAATCTTCCAAACAGAAGGTGGGTACAGATTCAATTGGTTCTCCTGTTAAGTTTATGATACCTACGGTGGCAAACTCTTTTTGAGCATGCACCATTTTAGGCACTGCGATATTCACACCGCCCACGATGGCGGTTTCGATATGTGCGATATGTAGAAGTACCATAGGAATTCTCCTAAGCATTTTGTTCTTTTGCAGGTTGCTTTCTCATCAATTTTGAGAATAATTTTTTTCTGAGTCCGTGAGGAAGCAAAACAGTGCCCCCGAATCGGACGGTGATATTCACAAGATACTGCCAGGGAGAAATCAGTTTCTTTTTCCGAAGCAGTTTTTCCATTTTTACTGTGTTTTTAAAATAGGTCCAACCGTCACGTCGTTTTAACATGTGGGCATCTGCCCGTACAAAACAGCAGGTATCGGGAAGATTGTGGAATACATATCCTTCTGATAACAGCTTTGTCCAAAGATGATAGTCTTCAAAGCCGGGATGATCGGGATAACTTCCCGCGTTTAATACATGTTCTTTTCGAAACACGGTAGTTACATGGTTTACAGGATTGGAAAATTTCAGTTTGTGAAGAATATCTTTTTGATATTCGGGAACCATCCGATACCGGATAATCCGGTCGGGGGTTTCTTCAAATTCTGCAATCTGAGCACCAACCACGCTGATTTCGGGATGCTCTTTTAAGAATTGCAGTTGTTTGTGCATACGGTCTTTCGTTGCAATATCGTCTGAATCCATACGAGCAACCAATGCTTCTCTACAGTGGGGAAGTCCTTCTTTTAAGGCAAGCCCCAAGCCTTGGTTTTCTGGTAAACGGATAATTTGAAACAGTTGGGGATTGGTTTGGCAAAATGCTGCAATCACTGCATCTAATTCTTTGGTTAAAGCACCGTCGCAAACAATTACAAAGTCGGAAGGGGGAACAGTCTGATTCAGCATACTTTCAACAGCAGCCTGAAAAAATTCCGGCTGTTCTTTATGGTATATTGACATCAGCACTGAATAGTTCACTATTTCACGCCCTCTTTTTTTAAGATTACTTTAATGGTTTTAAAAATGATTTTGATATCCAGCCATAAATTACGGCGTTTAATATATTCCATATCATACACGATTTTTTCTTCGGGGAGTAAATCATATCCTCCGTTTACCTGCGCCAGTCCGGTGAGCCCGGGTTTTACAGCCAGGCGATGTTTGAAACCGTGGATATAAATTTCGAATTCATCATAGAAACATTGTCGTTCGGGGCGGGGGCCAACCACGCTCATATGCCCCAATAAAATGTTCCACATCTGGGGGAGCTCATCCAAGCGACAACTTCGCAGCTTTCTGCCAAGTTTGGTGCAACGGGGGTCGTTTGTGTCTGCCCAAACGGGAATTCCTTTTTCCGCATTGGCAATCATTGTTCGGAATTTCAGCATTTTAAACGATTTTCCGTTTTTGCCCACACGCTCCTGGATATAGAACACTTTTCCGGGAGAATCCAATTTAATCAGTAAGGCAATCACCAGCATCGCAGGCAACATGATGATGCCGAAAACCAAGGCAAAAACAATGTCAAACAAGCGTTTCAATGCACAAAAACCAAACCCACCTGCGGGTTTGGTTTCTTTAATCAGATATGTGTTTTTATGTTCCTCAATCCGGGGAAGGGGGGTAGTGGCATTTTTATGCAATAAGTTCATAATAAAACCCTATCCTTACGTTTTGCCATTCAAGGAATCATCGGATGGCTTTTTATCTCCGTAGCTGACCGCTTGGTCAGCTACGGAACAATCATACTTTAATCTTCTAACGCTTTCCAGTTGGGATTTTCTCTTAAATTCGACCAGTTTTCATAAACGGAATTTTCATTTCTGTCGTAATCGTGGCCGTTGGTGGCTTCAATAATTGCTAAGTGATACCAAGCATCCTGAGGATTATCGGGCCAGATATTGGCATCTTTATGAGTACCGTCTTGATGCAGATAACGATTCAGCATTCTGTTGATTACGGTAACTGCTTCTGCACGGGTAATTTGCTGATCGGGACGGAAGGTGCCGTCTTCATAACCGGTAATCCAGCCTTTTGCCACGGCATTGGCAACGGATTGCTCTGCCCAGTGACCGTTCAGGTCGGTAAAGTTATGCGTGGGGTTTTCCATCATAGTATCCAAACGGGAAGCGATGGTTGCAAATTCTGCTCTGGTAATGGTGGCATTGGGACGGAAGGCGCCGTCTTCATAACCATGGATAAAATTGCCGGCTGCCAAGGTGGAAATCGCAGTGTTGGACCAACGGTCGGCATCCACATCGGAGAAGGAGCCGGCTTTCGCCAGCAAAGCTTTTCTGACATCGTCTTTTAACAAACGGAAGAAAATAGTTGCCACTTCTTCACGAGTGATGGGATTTTCCGGTTTTACATCACCTTCGGGGTAACCGATGATGTATGCAAAATGGTCAACATCGTTTAATTCCCGTGCACTCTGATTTCTTACAAATGCACCGTAAAGATTCACATCTTGCGTCAGGGGGAAATCAGCCGTTACTTTCTTGGTCAGTTCTTTATCGGTATACCAACCGTTGAAGGAATAGCCATCCTGGTAGGGGATGGGTAAATCGGATAAAGAAACGATTGCGCCTTCCGGTTTCGTTACAGGATTGCAGTCAGCTGTTTCACCGTTCACAAAGAAGTTTACTGCATACTTGACTTCGTCGGGAGCGGGAGTGCTGGTGGGAATGGGAGTGCTGGTGGGAATGGGGGCGCTGGTGGGAACCGGACGGTTACCTTTTTCGGTAACGGTTGCAGTTGCAGTTGCATATTCAGGATTGGTCTGATAGTTGATGGTTAAATCAGTGGTATCGCCGGTTGCTAAGGTGATACCGGTTAATTTGCCGGACACGGGATGGTCGCCGTAACCGGTGGTTCCGATATTGGGCAGGGTTACATTGAAGTCTGCCAGATAGGTATCTTTGTTGGCAAAGAGGTCACTTGCCAACACATAACCGGGACGGGTGCCATTATCATCAACGCCAACCACAGAAACGGTAATGGTTAAGGTATTGGTGTTGATGCCGTTGGTTACGGTACGGGTATCGTTACCGAAAATCAGTTTAGCATTGTCATCAAAGCCAACCATCTGGTTATCTACCAAAAATTCAGCAGGCATTACCATCGTGTTGGGATAAGTAAATTCTACGGTGAAAGAACCGGTAATATGCATTGCTTGCAGTTCAGTGTTCAACGCATCGATTCTGTCAGAAGGACCCACATAGTTTAAAATGGAAATCCAGTTTGCGTAATAGTCGTTAAATTTGGTGCGAACAGGTTCCATATTCAGAATACATCTGAAATCAAATGCCGGGAAAGGTTCTGCAGTTGTTTTAGACACGGAAGCGGCATTGGGGGTGGATTCTGACATAGGGGTTCCTGCGGGTGCTACCTGCAGAGTAGCGGAAACATTCACATTGTCATGGTAGCTTGCTGCAAAAACGGAGGTTCCCAGTTGGAACAACAGCATGACAGCCAGCAATACACAAGAAAACTTTTTCATCATGATGAAAGACTCCTTTTTATTTGATATGATTTGTTGCAATAGATAAGGTGGGCAATATTATTTGGGATAATATTCCCCAATCAGCGCTGCTCGTTTGACGCTTTTTTCCTGTTCGTATAAACTTCTGATTTGACCCACAAGCGCGGTGCTTTCTCCGTTGGCAATCAGTGCACTTTCCAGCTCTGCCAACAGCATGTTCATTTCGGCATCACATTGAACCTCCAAAGCAGTGCCCCAGCTCATGCATTTTTGTGCCATCTGAAATCTGGCAGTTAGTGTATGCTCTGATTTTGGCTTGGCGCGCCATTCATTTTTCCCTTGGCGAAGCACTCCTTCCAACCCTGTTAGATATTTTGATTTCAGCACATAAAAGTCTTCAATCAAAGCGTCGATATTGGTATATTCAACAGCGGAAGTTTCAGTTTGGGATTCACTGTCTTGATTTGTTTCGGTTGATTGGGTTTCTTGAGATTGGGGGGTGGCGACTGTATCAGTTGTCGAATCCTCTGCAGTGTTTTGTGCGTCGGATTCTTCGGAATTTGTGATGGGAGAACCATTTTCATCCAATTCAATTCCAGCGCGTTTTCTTGCCTCTGCAAAAATTTCAGCGGTTTGTTCCGGAGTTAGATCGCCGCCTTTTAATTTGCGGTGGTCACGCTCGTTTAAGATTTCTGAATGAGAATCGGGGATATTTAGCACCGTTTCGTGAAATACGTCGGTTAATTCTTTTTGTTTTTGCTCTAACCCTTCTTCCCCTTCCTGATTTGCCAGCCTGATCGCATCAATGGTTCGTTGGTTATGACGGTAAAAATGGATACCGCCAATCAAAAGAACCACGGATAGTACAAGAAGAATGAGTAAAATTATCCACCATTTTTTCTTTTTGGAGTTTTTATTTTTCGCCTTTTTTTCTCTCATACGGAAAACTCCTTTATTTTGGTTTTTTACCACATAATTTTCATGATGTGGTAAAAAAGGTAAACTTATCCAAGCTATACAACTATAGTATAGCACTTTTGTTTGCAAAAGTCAATGTATTTTCAAATTACGAAAAAAAAAGTCAAAACTTTTTCTCATTCCGGCTTGTTTTTGTTCTAAAGAACATGTGTATGTAAGCAATTTATCTTATTTTCAACAACATAATGAAAATTATGTTGTGGCGTTGTTTTGTTAACGAATCAGGCCCAAATTTTGACTTTGATTACGATGAATTTCTCCACTTTCCATGGTATAAATCCGTGTGGTGTTAATATTGGAGTGTCCTAAAATATCGGCAAGACGTACCACATCATTTTGGCAAGAATAATAAGTGCGTGCAAACAGGTGCCTGAGGTTATGCGGAAACACTTTTATGCAAGGCACTTGTGCTTTATCGCAAAGTTCCTTCATTTCCGACCATATGTTGCTTCGATCCAGCGGATTTCCGCGATTTGAGATAAAAACTGAGCCACTTTTAATTTGCTTTTCTTTACAATAAGAGGAGAGAATATTACATAGTTTATCCGGAAGAATTACCATTCGAATTTTTGCCTTGCAGTGAACAGTTGTATATCCTTTTTCTATGGCTGATACCGTGATATATTTCAACTCAGAAACACGGATTCCCGTCGAGCAAATTGTTTGAAGGATTAGGAACAGCCGATGTTTTTTCATGTGGAGCGCTGTAGAAAGAAGCCGTTCGTATTCTTCTTTTGTCAGCTCTTTGCATTGGTCGAAGAATGTTCGATTTTGTAAACGGATGTTTTTTGTTTTTTTGAAATATCGGATATGATACAATTACAGAAAAAAGTTGACAAATGGAAGTTATGGGAGTACAATAGAGAAAATTCTGATGTTTTAAACCAACCTGTCAAGGAGGTGTAACCCGATTGAAATCCTATGAAATTATCGTGGAAATCGATGGCAAAATTGACCGTATTGTGGTGGATGCCGAAACCAAAACCGAAGCCAAAAAGCAGGTAAAAGCAATGCATCCCGATAAAAAAGTGGAATTTGTGATGATAAAACAAGTGGTATAAAAAAAGGACTGAATTTCATTGTGAATTCAGTCCTTTTTTGAGAGTAAAATAAAAAATTGATGTGTATTTAGTCGGCATTGGCAACATGTTCTAATAATGTTGTTAATTGGTCAAGGGTAAAGATATTGGGGAGGTTTCTGGGAAGATTTGCATCGGGGAATACAGCTTTTAAATTTTTGGTATAGACTTCTTTGGAAACTTCTGTATCATTCCAATAGTAGCTGTAAATGGGTTCTCCGTTTGCATCAATTTCCACACGACTGTTATCTTTTGCGCCGTAATTCCCTTTGTCTGTGCAGATAAAGGAGCCGTCTTTTATTTCATAAACATTATCGAGGTAAACATCCATACGGCCACCCGCATCCAAGAATTTTCCCGTTTGTTTTACCCAACGGAGTGAGCTTAGCTTAGCGTTAGCTACTTCGCTGTTTCTTGCGGTGAAAATTTCTTCTCCCGCATAACTGTAGCCGTGATCAAACCATACTTCCGGGATGCCGTTATCATCAATATGAAGTAGGCTGCACACAGTCATATCTGTTGTGTCAATATTGGGCAGCACTTTATTAAGATAGGTGGTTGCCCAATTTTCAGACGTGTTGGCAGGGATTGTTGTGTATTCTCCGTAGATTTCCTGTGTTTTTGAAGGGTCCACGCCGAACTGTTCCTGATTGATATTGTCTGATAGCGGACTAATGATGGTTTCTGTTCGGTTTTCATCGTATTCGCTGAACAGTTCAATGGTGTATCCGCTATTGTCATAAGACGGAGTAGAGCCCAAAGCACCGTAAACCCGATTTATCTGTTGCCCTTTTTCGTTATACAGGTATAAAAAGGTGTACTGTGGAGAATAGTAAACGTCGGCAGATCTTCCTATTTGATTAACGGTGTATAAGGTAGTGCTGCACAATAAACCGCTATCGTAATAGGTTCGGTTTTCAAAATAAATTGGGGATCCGTTAAAATCGTGGTAAATTGTTTGAGAAAGCTTCTGCTCATAATCGGGTGCGCCACTGTTGCTATTGTTGTTTGGCGTTTTTGTTGTAGTTTTATCAGTTGTTTCGGTAACGGGTGTTTTGCCTGCTAACTGATAAAATACTTTGGGGTATTGGTTTTGAAACAGCAGACTGATTAACACGATTAGTAAAATCGCCAGCACACAAATGCATGCAATGATAATTCCCTTTAAGCCTTTGTTATTGCCCGATGGGGGTGTGGATTGCCAATTTGGCTGTTGATTATTCATAAAGTTACCTCGAATCAGTTGTTATTTAGAAATTCGTTGAAAGTTCCTTTTACGGGATAGTGCAGAAGCTGCATATTGAGGTGTTGATGTTAATATATCCCAATTCGTCGATAGAGATGGTTGCAAACATATCATCATATACAAAACTGTAATGGTCATCTCCGTGACGGAGGTTCAGGTGATCAAAGGTTCCAAACGCACTGTTTGCCTCATCTGTTACACGGTAATCGGGACCGTATATTCCTGAATTTCCGAATGCTTCGTTCACATCTGCGGCGCTCAGGTTTCCGTTGGAATCTGCATATAATGCCAGGAAGGGAAATGCATCCTTCAGCTTTAATTCCAAGTATACGCATTCCATATACTGAGGCCAGTAGGAAATCTTGGGAATGTGTAAAAGGCTGTTTTTACTATTGGAATAATCATTGGTAGGGATATCACCGCTGTCAGCGGAACCTTCATGACGTGATACCAGGCTCAGGGAGCCGAAATGGCTTTGCACGTCGTCGAAAGAGGCTTCAAACAAATATTTGTGAAGAGGTCGCCATCCCGCTTCTATGTAGGCAGAAACTTCCTCTAACGGAACTGTATAGGTTTTTCCGCCATCCTGATATAAGGTGGCAACCGGTTCACCGCTTAAGTCAATTTCCGATTGATTGCCGGTGTCGGCAGGAGCAGTTTCTCCTTGATTATTTTCATCCGAAACAGAGGTTGCGGTATCTTTGGAAGGGGGTTCGGTGTTGCTAGGGGAGATTTCTCTTTTGCCACTTTCGTTTGGAATAGCATTCGCAGCATTGTCTGCATTGTTTGTTGCGGTTTGATTTTGGTTTACTGCAGGAGCAGTAGTGACTGTCTTCTGACGGTTTTTGCCTACCACAATGCCGAGAAATAAGGCAAGCAGTACACATAAAATACAAAGCAGAACCAGCAGAATCAACTTTAGTTTGTTTTTGTTTTTGTTTTGTTGGTTATTCATCGTGTCACCTCGTTATATGATTGATGTTGGGAAAAGATTTTTGGGAGAGTCGGAATCATTTTATGAAGAAAATGTCCTATCATTATTTTTTATTATAACACCAACTGCTAAAAAATTCAATATATGGGCAGAATTTTGTTGGAAAACCTCGAAGGGGTAGTACATAGCAGTTACTAAAAAAACACTGCCACAATTTGTGACAGTGTTTTTTGCTTTTTCAATATTATTTATCCAGACTTTTCATGGTGGGGAACAAGAGCACATCGCGGATTGCCAAAGAGTCGGTTAATAACATACACATACGGTCGATACCAAATCCGATACCGCCGGTGGGAGCCATACCGATTTCCAACGCATTCATAAAGTCTTCGTCGGTGGTGTTTGCTTCTTCATCACCCAAGGAGAGCAGTTCTTCCTGTGCTTTGAAACGTTCTCTCTGGTCGATGGGGTCGTTTAACTCGGAGTACGCATTTGCCATTTCCCAACCGTTCATAAAGAACTCGAAACGTTCCACATAGTCGGGATTTTCGGGTTTCTTTTTGGTTAAGGGAGAAATTTCCACGGGGTGATCCATAACAAAGGTGGGCTGAATTAAGTGATCTTCAACAAATTCTTCAAAGAACAGATTCAAGATGTCACCTTTCTTATGGTGTTTTTCAAATTCCACGTGGTGTTCTTTTGCCACTGCCTGAGCTTCTTCCTGAGTGTGGATTTCGTTGAAATCAACACCAGAATATTTTTTCACAGCGTCTAACATGGTGATTCTTTCGAAAGGCTGACCTAAATCCATTTCGATGCCGTTATACACGATTTTGGTAGTGCCTAACACTTCCTGTGCCACGTGACGGTACAGATTTTCGGTTAAGTCCATCATACCGTGATAATCGGTGTATGCCTGATATAATTCCATTAAGGTGAATTCGGGGTTATGACGGGTGTCAACACCTTCGTTACGGAATACTCTGCCGATTTCGTACACTCGTTCCAAACCGCCAACAATCAGACGTTTTAAGTATAATTCCAAAGAAATTCTTAATTTAAATTCTTCGCCCAATGCATTGGAATGAGTTAAGAAGGGACGCGCTGCCGCACCGCCCGCATTGGAAACCAGCATAGGAGTTTCCACTTCCAAAAATCCCTGACCGTCTAAGTATTTACGGATGGTGGAAATGATTTTGGAACGTTTGATAAAGGTGTCCTTTACGTCACGGTTCATAATCAGGTCGGTATAACGCTGACGGTATCTTAAGTCGGTGTTGGTCATACCGTGGAATTTTTCGGGCAAGGGCTGTAAAGATTTAGAGAGAAGGGTGATTTTTTCTGCTCTTACGGAGATTTCACCGGTCTGGGTGGTAAATACCACGCCAACTGCACCGATAATGTCACCGGTATCCAGTTTTTTGAAATGATTGTATTCGTCTTCGCCCAGCACATCTTTTTTCACAAACAACTGAATCTGACCGTCAATATCTGCAATATGGATAAAACCAACTTTACCCATACCGCGTTTGGACATGATTCTGCCGGCAACGGATACGGTCTGTCCGTCTAAGGGAGAGATTTTGGCAGTAATCTGCTGTTCTTCTTCTCTTACGGTGATGGTTCTTTCTTCGGTGGTGTAACCTTCGGTAATCTGTTTGGTGGTATGAGTACGGTCATACTTGGTAATCTGGAAGGGGTCTCTGCCTTCTGCCTGAAGCTCGGAAAGCTTGTCTCTTCTTACCTGCAACAGCTGTGATAATTCTTTTTCTTCCATCGTGATTCTTCCTTTCTCTTTGGAATCGTTAGAAAAAATGAGGTGCAAGCGGCTTCTTTTTTGAAAGCTGCTTGCACGGCTCAGAGTGTGTTATTTGGTAATGTCTAAAATTTTGTATTTGGTGGTGAAACCGGAGGGGGTGGTGATGGTTACGGTTTTGCCTTTTTTCTTGCCCAGTAATCCTGCACCCACGGGGGATTCATTGGAAATTTTATCGTTGAAGGGGTCTGCTTCGTTGGAGCCCACAATCTGCAGAACCAGTTCTTCTTTTTCTTCCACGTCCAATACTTTCACTTTAGAACCGATGGTAACAGTGTCGGTAGAAATTTCATCTTCTTCCACCACGGTTACGTTTTTTAACATATGTTCGATTTTGGCGATTCTTTCTTCCAATTCTGCCTGTTCTTTTTTCGCGGCATCATATTCTGCATTTTCAGATAAGTCACCAAAAGAACGTGCTTCTTTGATTTTTTCTGCTACTTCGATACGCTTGGTGTCCTTCAGATAAGCCAGTTCGGTTTCATATTTTTTTAAGCCTTCGCTGGTTAAAATCGTTGCTTTTTCCATTCGATATCATCCTCTACTTTGAATTTTGTTTCGGTAGTTTTTGCAAATAGCCTTCCCGAAACCATAAAAAGGCAAAATAACATAGCAAATACTATTATATACATTTTTTTTGATTTGTCAACTTATTTTTTTGATTTTCTGTATATTTTTAACAATATTGCCAAATCAGACGGGAGATTTTTGCGTTTTGGGGGAGTAGGTGAGCGTGTTTGATGAAAAGCTCAGGGTGTCTTGATAAAAAATCGGTGGTTTCTTTTGCGGCAAAGTCTGTCAGCATCGGAACGGAAACCGAAACGGGATGACCACTTAAATTGATAAAATTGCCGCATTGGATGGAGGAAAGGTCAAACTGACCGGAAACCAGCAGAAGCAGGTCAACTTCTCCTAATTGGTGGATGCTTCGTTGGGTTACGGTTAAGCCGTAGTTTTCCAGTGCGGTTTGCAGAACGGTTTCTGTCTGTTCGCTGGAAGGTGGGTTGTCGGTAACCAAACTGACAGTCCTGGCAAAGGGGCTGAGAATTTCCAGAAGATGTAAGAGCTTTTCTTCTTCGTTATGGCAAAGGATGGCAAAGCTTTGGGGAGTTCCCGCGTTTGTCAAAGTGAAAATTTCTTCTAATTTTGGGTATAATTGTGTTGGGGAAAGTTTGTTTTTGGTGTTTGGCTGCTCTGTATCAATCAGGTCGGGGTGCTTTTTTTTGAGGTGCTTTAAGATTTTTGGGAACAAAGGTTTTAACCAAGGTCGGAGATTGTAAATCAGAACGGATTCTTCACCGACGAAGTCTGTTGTAATGTGGTAGGGATGCAACGAAAAACAGAATTTGCGGTGTTTTTTGGGCAGGACTCTCACAAGGGTGATCACAGAAAATTTCTCCTTTCAAACCAACGGTTCCAAAGTTTGAAAAACAGTTATTTTTCTGTTTTAACATATGCCGGAAACGGAAAAATATGCGCAAATCACTTGAAAGGGTTGATTTTTTTAGAAGAATGTGGTACAATAAAATCGGTGATATATGAGTAATGTTACCTTTAAAATCAGAAAGGATGATTCGGTGACGGATAAATTCAGATTCCCCGGCAGGAAATCAAAAAAATCCCGTACAGATAGGGAGAAGAATCCTGTTGGAAGAATGTGGAATTTCATACAAGAAAGAGCTGAGAATTGCGGAGAAAGAGTGATGTTTCGACAATCCTTTTTTCTGTATGCAATCATCTTTATTGCCCTATGTTGCAGTGTGCGACTGGATTTTGGCTACCGTGTTGTAGTAAACGGCAAAAGTTTTGGTGTGGTCGGATCTCAGGCAATGGCACGAACCTCTATTTTTACGGCTTATGATGAAATTGTTGCCGTAAAAGGTATGGATTATAAATTTGAAAATGCATCCTTCCACCTGGTTCCGGTCAGCAGTGATATGGTGCAAAGTGAAGAACTTGTCAAGAATAAAATTACCGCTGCTTTTGACGGCTTGACTCCCGCATACGGGATTATGGTGGACGGAAAAGTTGTGGTTGCGTTGCAATCGGAGCAGGACGGTTATGATGCTCTAGCTCAGATTGAGGAAAAATATCAGACAGAATCCGGAGAAACCCATTTTGCCAATTCTGTGATTGTGGAGCCTTGTCGGGTACAAAAAGACCTGATTATGGGAGAAGAAGATGCCATCGGGGTGTTAAACGGCACCAAGGATGCCCGTTTAACCCATAAGGTAGCAGCAGGAGAAACTTTCTCCTCCATTGCGTTGGATTACGGGGTTGGAACACAGCAGCTGTTGGATGCCAATCCGGGAATTGTGCCGGAGTATCTTCAGCAGGGAGCCACCATTACTGTAATGGCGCCTCAGCCCTTGGTTGCAGTGGAATCCACTGAAGTAATCAGGATTGAGGAGCAGATTCCTTTTGCGGTGGAGGAGCAGCCGGATGCTTCTATGTATGAAGGAACCCGTCAGGTGGTTTCTGCCGGAATTCTCGGTAAAAAAGATGTGGAATATGAAATCACCCGTGTAAATCATACGGTCACAGACCGAAAAGTGTTATCGGAAACCGTGTTAAGCGAACCTGTTACCGAGGTGGTGATTGTGGGTACTAAGGAAAAACCGAAAAATGCGCCCACAGGCGTGATGATGCGTCCGTATTATGGTGCTGTAACTGCAAGATTTGGCTCCAGCGGTTCCCGTTGGGCTTCTACGCACACAGGAATTGACTATGCCGGCAGCACCGGTGATTCGGTAGTTGCGGCAGATGGCGGAACCGTTACTTTTGCAGGTTGGAACGGTTCTTACGGAAAAATGATAAAAATCAGCCACGGAAACGGTCTGGAAACCTGTTATGCCCATTTGAGCAGTATCTCCGTAACCTACGGTCAGCAGGTGGGTAAGGGCTCTCATATTGGCGCAATCGGAAACACAGGAAACTCCACAGGCCCGCACCTGCATTTTGAGGTTCGTAAAAACGGGGTTTGCCAGAATCCTTCCAATTATGTGAATTAAACTTTGAAAATAAAAAATGCTTGGGGTTAACGCCACAGCGTAACGGAGAAGAACTATGGATACCAAGAAAGAACGATACAGTTTTTCGGATTTTTGTGAAATTATTGAGATTTTAAGAAGTCCCGGGGGATGCTCCTGGGACCGGGAACAGACTTATGATAGCCTAAAGAAAAATTTGATTGAAGAAAGTTATGAATACATTGATGCCCTCCACGAAGGAAACCGTGCAAAAATGTGTGACGAATTAGGGGATGTGTTACTCCAGATTGTGATGAATGCGCAAATCGGAAAGGAAGAAGGCACTTTCACCGTGGAAGATGTGATCGACACCATTTCCAAAAAAATGATTCGTCGGCATCCTCATGTGTTCGGCGAGGTAGAGGATCAGTCTGTTTCCGGGATTTTAACCCGTTGGGAAGAAATCAAAAAAGGTGAAAAAAAGGAAGAATACACCTTAAAAAGCACTGCAAAACACCTTCCTTCGGTGCTTCGCGCCTCAATTTTGGCGGAAAAATCCAAAAAAATGCATAAAAATGAAATTATTTTCTCAAAAAATATTGACAAACTGCAGAAAATGTTGGATAATGTAAGGGATGAGGGAGATTCTGCCTCGGAAGAAACCCTTTGCGAGATGATGACCACTTTGGTGGAAATGTTTACTGCAAAGAAAATTGATTTGGAAACTGCCATGTATACCCAGAATGAAAAGTATATTGCAAGATTTGAATCATAACCTAAGGAAAAAATTTTTAAAATAATAAATTTATTATGGAGGAAATCGAAATGAACAAAGCTGAATTAGTTGCAGCAATCGCAGCAGCTGGTTTCAAAAAAACCGAAGCTGAAAAAGCATTAGCAGCAACCATCGATGCAATCACCGGCGCATTAAAAAAAGGAGATAAAGTAGCTATCATGGGCTTCGGCACTTTCGAAGTGAAAGAAAGAGCTGCAAGAATCGGCAGAAATCCCCAGACCAAAGAAGAAATCAAAATTCCTGCTTCCAAAGCTCCTGTTTTCAAAGCTGGTAAAGCTTTCAAAGACGCTATTAAATAAGAGTTTTCTTATTGTAAAAAAGGTATCGGCATTTGCCGATACCTTTTTTGTTGTATCAAAACGATTATTGTTCCTGTGAATTGTTCAGGTGCAAAGAAACGGTTTTAATAAATCGGAAATTAGAAGGGGCCTTCTGGCAGTCGGGAAAGAAGGGACGGAAGCCGGCGGGATTCTTTTTGTATGCTTTCTGGACAGAAAAGGTGATGCAGCGTTCTACGGCGGCAATTTGTGTGCGATACAGTTTGGCGATTTCTTCATAAATGTCTTTGGTCAGGGCAGGTAGGTTATGGCGGTTCTGATGCTCGTGATAAAAGGCTTGCTTTAAATAAGGGTATCCTTTTAAAGCGGGCGAAAAGTGCAAGGAGCATAAGAAACGGTCATAGTGATGCTCCAAAATTTCAGGGATGAAGCAGGGCGGTTCTTTTGAAATTTGTGTGGTCAGAAAAGTTTGGATGGTTTGTTGGTTTAGCATGGCACATATTCTCCTTTTTTTGTTTGAATTTGGCATCAGCTTACCCGAAAAACCAAGAAAATACAAGAATTATGACGAAAAAATTTTTCCTAAAATTCATTTTTGCGAGGCGAACAGCAGTTGTGTGGAAAAATCAGCAACAGGTGTTGAAAAATGAATTTTTGAAATTTCTTTCTATTATATATCATAAATGATTCAGAGGAGATGCTATTTATCAGGCACCCCTCTTTTATTGTGAACACAACAAGGTTCCGGGGCACCCGACCGCAATCTTTGATTGCGTCATCGGGTCGGGTTCTTATTTTTTACACTTTTTAAAAAATTTTTATAAAAATGCTTGACAAACGGCATCAAATCTGCTATCTTATAGTTGTTAGCACTCAAACAAAAGGAGTGCTAACAATAAAAAACACTTGGAAATACAGCGATTGATATAACATATGAGAGGAAGAGAGGTGCCAATTGATGGATCTGGACGGCAGAAAAATTGCCATATTAAAGGCGCTGATTGAAGATTATATCGAAACCGCAGAGCCGGTTGGCTCCCGTACCATTGCAAAAAAGTGTGATATCGGGCTTTCCTCCGCCACCATTCGAAACGAAATGTCGGATTTGGAGGAAATGGGATATCTTGCTCAGCCTCACACTTCGGCAGGACGAATTCCTTCCAATTTAGCGTATCGGTTATATGTGGACAGTTTGATTGAGAACATCCGTGCCACCAGTATGGAAATGGAACTGATTAAGCGGAAAATGGAAGACCATTTGTCGGAATTAAACCGATTTTTGGACTTTTCCGCAAAAACCATTTCCGATTCTACCGGTCTTACCGCTGTGACGGGATCTCCCCGTATGAATCCGGGTGCCATCAGTCATTTTGAAATTGTGCAGGCATCCCAACATTATTTAATGTTTATCTTAGTGACCAACACGGGTATGATAAAGAAGCGGCAAGTTCGTATCTTAACTCATATTGATGAGAATTCCATTTTGTATTTGAAACAGATTTTAAATGAGGAATTATCAGGATGCACTTTGGAAATGATTACTGCCGACAAGGTGGAACGTTTAAAACGAAGATTCAACGATAATTTTGAGCTTTTGGGAATCATTTTGGAATTTGTGACCGAAACTTTAGCTGCAACCGGCTTTGGTGAATATTATTTCAGCGGTAAATCCGAAACCCTGAAGGCTCCCGAATTTTCCAGCAGAGATAAGGTGCTTGGATTTTTGGATCTGGTGGAAGATAAAGAGCAAATCACCTCTTTAATCAACACCGCAGCGCAAGAAAACAAAAACGGCATTACCGTGGTGATTGGAGACGAAAGTCCTATTTTAAAGAATAAAGATTTAAGTATGGTGGTTTCCACCTACAAGGCATATGGTGGACGAAACGGTGCCATTGCGGTAATCGGTCCCAAACGTATGAATTACGGAAAGGTAATTACCACTTTGGAAGCTATGTCCAAACTCATGAGCGATATTTTAGAAAATACTGAAGGAGAAACCGATGAAGAAAGATAAAAAACAAAATGAAGCAGTGGAAGAAACCGTAGAAACCACGGAAACAGCGGAAGAAACTACCGAAGCTTCCGAAGAAAATCCCACCGCAAAATTAGAAGCGCAGATTGCAGAATTAACAGACAAAAATCTTCGTCTGATGGCAGAATTTGAAAACTACAAAAAACGTACCCAAAAGGAAAAAGAACAGAGCTATCAGTTTGCTTCTGCAGACACCGTTGGAAAAATTCTTCCCATTCTGGATACCTTGGAATTGTCCTTAATGCAGGACGCTACCGATGGCAACGCTTTTAAAGCAGGCATTGAGCTCACCGTAAAACAATTCCACACCATTTTGGAAAAAGCCGGGGTAACTGAAATTCCTGCGTTAAACGAACCTTTTAACCCCGAACTGCATAACGCCGTGTTAAGAGCAGAAGAAGGCGACGGGGAACCCGATACCGTGGTGGAAGTGCTCCAAAAAGGGTACATGATGGGTGACAGAGTGATTCGTCACAGTATGGTAAAAGTAAAAGCATAGCTTTTATAGCTTTATATATATTTTTTTAATAACTATAAGGGTCCCATTATGGGAGAATAGAAAGGAAGATTTGATTATGGCAAAAATTATTGGTATTGACTTAGGTACAACAAACTCTTGTGTGGCAGTTATGGAAGGTGGCGAACCGGTGGTTATCGCCAATGCAGAAGGCGCAAGAACCACTCCCTCCGTTGTTGCATTCACCAAAAACGGTGAAAGATTAGTTGGTCAGGTTGCAAAAAGACAGGCAATCACCAACCCCGACAGAACCATCAGCTCCATCAAAAGAGATATGGGTACCGATAAAAAGGTAAATATTGACGGCAAAGGTTACACTCCTCAGGAAATTTCCGCAATGACTCTGCAGAAATTAAAAGCAGATGCGGAAAGCTATTTAGGCGAAACCGTTACTCAGGCAGTTATCACTGTTCCTGCATATTTCTCTGACTCTCAGCGTCAGGCAACCAAAGATGCCGGCAAAATTGCAGGCTTGGAAGTTTTAAGAATTATCAACGAACCCACCGCAGCATCTTTAGCATATGGTCTGGATAAAGATACCGACCACAAAATTATGATTTACGACTTGGGCGGCGGTACCTTCGACGTTTCTATCTTAGAAATCGGCGACGGCGTGTTCGAAGTATTGGCTACCAACGGTAACAACCGTCTGGGCGGTGACGACTTTGACGACAGAGTGATGAACTATTTAGCAGACGAATTCCAGAAAGAAAACGGAATCGACTTACGTGCCGACAAAATGGCTCTGCAGAGATTAAAAGAAGCTGCAGAAAAAGCAAAAATTGAATTATCCGGTATGACCAGTGCAAACATCAATCTGCCCTTTATCACTGCTGATGCAACCGGTCCCAAACACTTGGATATCACCTTAACCCGTGCAAAATTCGATCAGTTGACCGAAGATCTGGTTCAGGCTACCATGGAACCCACTAAAAAAGCAATGGCAGATGCAGGTTTATCTCCCTCCGACATTGCAAAAGTTCTGTTGGTTGGTGGTTCTTCCAGAATTCCTGCAGTTCAGGAAGCTGTGAAAAAATTCATCGGCAAAGAACCCTTCAAAGGCATTAACCCCGACGAATGTGTTGCGATTGGTGCAGCGATTCAGGCAGGCGTATTAGCAGGTGATGTAAAAGACTTACTGTTATTAGACGTAACTCCGCTGTCCTTGGGTATTGAAACATTAGGCGGTGTTTGCACCAAGTTGATTGAAAGAAATACCACCATCCCCACCAAGAAAAGTCAGGTGTTCTCTACTGCAGCAGACGGTCAGACTTCTGTTGACGTTCACATTCTGCAGGGTGAAAGAGAAATGGCTGCCGACAATAAAACCTTAGGAAACTTCCAGCTTTCCGGTATTCCCGCAGCTCCCAGAGGTGTTCCCCAGATTGAAGTTACCTTCGATATTGACGCCAACGGTATTGTTCATGTTAGTGCAAAAGATTTAGGCACCGGCAAAGAACAGAACATCACCATTACCGCATCTACCAACTTATCTGAAGCGGACATTGATAAAGCTGTGAAAGAAGCAGAACAGTTTGCAGCAGAAGATAAGAAGAAAAAAGAAGCAATTGACGTGAGAAATCAGGCAGATTCCATGGTTTATCAGACCGAAAAAACCTTGGCTGATGCAGGTGACAAGTTAAGTGACGAAGATAAATCCGGTATCCAGGCAGAAATTGATAAATTAAAAGAACTCTTAAAAGGTGATGATACCGATGCGATTAAAGCAGGTACCGAAGCCCTCACTCAGAAAATGTATGCCGTAGCTTCCAAGCTCTATCCTCAGGGTGCTCCCGATATGGGCGGTGCTGATGTGGGTGGCGCAGGTGCAACCGGCGGTGCACAGGGTGACGACGGTGCTTATGAAGCGGATTACACCGTTGTAGACGACGATAAATAAGAATCAGATTTGATTTACAATTTAAAATACCAAAACGATATTTCCGGCAGAGCCATCTGTCGGAAATATCTTGCGTAAATGGAGAGACAGTCTATGGCACAAAAACGAGATTATTATGAAGTGCTGGGAGTATCAAAAGATGCAAGCGAGGCGGACTTAAAGAAAGCATACCGCCAGGTTGCAAAAAAGTATCATCCCGACTTAAACCCCGATAATAAAGAAGCAGAAGCCAAATTCAAAGAAGCAAACGAAGCCTATGAAGTGCTGTCTGACCCCCAGAAACGTCAGCAATATGACCAGTTCGGTCATGCGGCGTTTGAAAACGGCGGTGCAGGCGCAGGTTACGGTGCATATAGCGATTTTGGCGGCTTTTCTGATATTTTTGACAGTATTTTCAACGGTGGCTTTGGCGGCTTCGGCGGTGGGGGACGTTCCAGAAGAAACGGTCCCCAGAAGGGCAGAGACCTTCAGAAAAGCGTCACCATCACCTTTATGGAAGCCTGCTTTGGCGTTCGTAAGGAAATTACCATCACCAAGCAGGATGCCTGTCCGGAATGTAACGGCAGCGGTGCAAAAAAAGGGACTCAACCGGAAGTTTGTCCCACCTGTCACGGTAGTGGTGAGGTGCGCAGAATTCAGCGGACACCTTTTGGCAATATGCAAACATCTGCCCCTTGTTCTCAGTGTGGTGGAACCGGTCAGATTATTAAAGAAAAATGTCAAAACTGCGGCGGAAGCGGTCACGTGAGAAAAACCAAAACCTTAGAAATCAATATCCCCAAAGGCATTGATGACGGGCAGACCTTAACCGTTCGCGGAGAGGGGGAACCCGGTCTTCGCGGTGGCCCCAACGGAGATTTATACTTAGATATCCGTGTGCAGGCAGATAAAATCTTCCACAGAGAAGGTTTTGACGTGTATGTGGAATTGCCCATCACCTTTACCGAAGCGGCGTTAGGTGCCAAATTGGTAGTTCCCACCATTGATGGTAAGATTGAACTGACTGTTCCCGAAGGAACACAGCCCGAAGCAAAATTTGTGTTAAAAGGAAAGGGGATTCCTCACCTTCGTGGAAACGGCAGAGGGAATCAGTATGTGATTGCCAAGCTGGAAGTTCCCAAAAAGCTTACTCAAAAGCAAAAAGACATCTTAAAAGAGTTTGAAAAAAGCTGTGAAGATTCCAGCCACAGCAAAAAGAAATCATTTTTAGATACTCTGAAAAATATGTTTTCATAAAAAAGAGACGGATTTTTCCGTCTCTTTTTTTTGCGTATTGCGATTGTTTTATTTTTCGATGGATACTATTTCGGTAATATCGTATGTGTTTACGTATGAATCTTTTCTGGTCATCATTGCAGTTCCTTGCACGAAGTCATCTTTTTTGAAGGTTACACCATTGATGGTTGCTTCTTCAATATTCTCTATGGTGTCTGCTTTTTTTACTACATAACGATAGGTAATATCGGAGTCAGGCTGTTTGATTTCCATAATATGCATAAAGGTTTCTGAGTCAAGCACAAAGGATACTTTACCTTCAAAAGGAACGACATTGTCGAGGTAAACACCGTTATTCATTTTTGAAGAGGTTGTATCTAATTCGCTGAAAGTGCCTCCAACGGTTATGAATTCGCCTGCTTTCACTTTTAACATTTCATCTTCCGGCATACTGATTCGTACCAGGTACCATGAGCCGTATGATGCATATTTGGGGAATTGCAGCGGAACGACTGCGAGAAACTCTTTGTTAACAGCATATACCCAACCGGAAAATTGATACGGTTTTCCAATATATTGATTTTCAGCTGCAACAATATTTTCTGAACATTCTTCATATATTTTTTTAAAATCTGCTTCGGGAGCATCGTCGTATGATACAGTAGTGCTATTTGCAGCGTTTTGATTACTGCAGGCACAAAGACTTAATGTCATAGTACTAATAAGTAACAGGATAAGCAATTTTTTCATTTTTCGAAATTCCTTTCTTTCAAAATTGTTTTGTGTGATAAATTAAAAAGCTCCTTTCTAAATTCTCGCGCAATTAAAAAATGCGTGGCAAGAAATCTTACCACGCACTAAAAACGCTGGCTTGATTTCATGTTACCACACACTATAATCTAATATATGAATACTTATACAACCATACATATAAAGCCTGCGTTTTTAACAGAACACAAACAGGTTGTATAAGGGTGCAACAAAACAAGAATATTTCAAACAAAATATTCGGTCTTTCGTATTCAATTATAGTATGTGGTTTTTTTATTATATCACTTTTGTTTTTTTAAGTCAACTGTTCCGCTATTTTTTTTATATACATACAAATCGAAAGGAAATTTCTTGCAATTTAGAATTTTATCGAAATAGATATTGACGGACCAATCTTTTTATGTTACAATCTATTTAGATAAATTTCTAAATATCTTTGTTGAAAAAAGGAGCAATCCGTTATGGGAATGAATGAAACGATGAAAGCTTTGTCCGACCCTGTGAGAAGAGATATTCTGCAGCTTTTAAAAAACGGCAGAAAGTCGGCAGGGGAAATCGGAGAACATTTTTTGCTAACGGGTGCAACTGTTTCCTATCATTTATCCAAATTAAAGAGTGCAGACTTAATTTGCGAACAAAAATATAAAAATTTCATTTATTATGAAATCAATACCTCTGTGTTTGAAGAACTGTTAAGCTGGATTTACGCCTTGGGAGGGAAGAAATGATGAAAGAAATGAAAAAGATTAAGTGGAATATATTAATGATTACCTGCGTGATTACGCTGTCACCCATTTTGTTTGGGCTAAGCGTGTGGAATCAATTGCCCGATCAAATTGCCATTCATTTTAATATCAATAATCAACCTGATAATTATGCGACAAAAGCCTTTGCGGTGTTCGGATTGCCTGTGATTATGGTGGCGTTTCAGATGTTTTGTTGCTTGATGACTGATTTTGGGGTTCAAAGATATTCGGGGAATAAAAAAATGGAACTGTTGTCTAAATGGATGATTCCCGCCGTTACGGTGGTGCTGTATTTTGTGACCTTGGGCTACAGTATGGGATGGGCAATCGACATTCGCAGAGTGGCGGTTTGTATTGTAGGGATTATGTTTGTGACATTAGGCAATTATCTGCCAAAACTCAGTTACGTGAAGCATTACAATTTTGAACCCGAAGTTGCAAAAAAAATCAACCGTTTTACAGGATTTGGAATGGTGATTATGGGCGTTTTGGGGCTCTTGAGCATCTTGCTTCCTGCAGAAGCATCCGTGGTGTGGCTGATTTTACTCATTCCGTTTGGGGTGGCTTCTGCTGTGTATACAATTTATGTGAGCAGAAAACATCAAAAGCGGTCATAATCTCCCGAAAGATGCGAAAAACTTCTTGATTTTTTCACAAAACTATTGTATAATGAGTATCAGGAGAAGTTTGTGTTTTTTCAAAGGACTTCTTCTGATATTTTTTATGTTTATGTTGTCTTCGGCAGAACAAACTGTTGGGAAAGGATATTGATTATATGGAACAAAAGAAATGTACGCCCACCTCCATCGGCGGTCAGGCGGTGATTGAGGGAATTATGATGAAGGGGCCTACTTGTATGGCAACCGCTGTCCGCAAAAGTGACGGTAGTATTTTGGTGGATAAAAAGGAAAGCAATTCCTTCATCAAAAAATGGAAATTGAATAAAGTGCCGATTTTAAGAGGCTTTTTAGCATTTTTTGAATCCCTTTTTACAGGGGTTCAATGCCTGATGTTTTCTGCCAAGGAATGTGACTTGGAGGACGACACCGAGCAGATGAGCAAATTTGAAAAATGGCTGATGGAAAAATTTGGAGATAAGCTGTTTGATATCTTTATGTATATCTCTGTGTTGATTTCCTTATTCCTTGGAGTAGGGCTGTTTATGATTCTGCCGAAATTAGCGGTAGAATGGGTCAGCACTTGGATGGGTACCACAGTGCCTGAAAGCCTTTCGGTGTTAATCGAAGGATGCATTCGTATGGTTTTGTTTGTGTGCTATATGTTGCTGATTTCCCGTATGAAAGACATTCAGCGAGTATTTCAGTATCATGGTGCAGAGCATAAAACCATTTTCGCTTATGAATACGGTGATGAATTAACTGTGGAAAACGTGAAAAAGCACACCCGTTTTCACCCCCGTTGCGGTACCAGCTTTTTGGTGCTGGTGATGATAGTGTCTGTGATTGTGTTCTTTTTTGTGCCTGCTGCCGATAATGTGTGGATGAAGATTCTTTGGAGAATCTGCTTGCTTCCCGTGGTTGCAGGGCTTTCCTATGAACTGATCAAATATGCAGGCAAATGCTCCAACTGGTTTACAAAAATGCTTTCCAAGCCCGGTGTATGGTTGCAGCATCTGACCACCAAAGAGCCTGACGATTCTATGATTGAAGTGGCCATCGCAGCGTTAACTGCCGTATTACCTGATGAAAAATCCAACGAATCTACCAAGTGGTAAAAGTGGCAAAAAAATGACGGTAAAAGAATTATATGAGCAGGGTATTTTGATGCTCAGGGAGTGCGAATCTCCCAAAATAGATGCCCGTGCCATTTTAGAGCATCTGTTAAAGATTGATTTCGGAAAACTTCCTTTGTATCTGTCAGACAATGCTGAGGATATCAAAGAGGATTATTTCCGTTTGATTGGCGAACGCAAAGAGGGAAAACCCTTATCCTATATTACGGGGAAAAAGGAATTTTTTTCCCGTAATTTTCATGTGCGGGAGGGTGTTCTGATTCCCCGTCCCGAAACGGAAAACTTAGTTTCAGCTGTGCTGGAACGCTTGCCGAAAGAACCGGTTGCCATTGCAGATTTATGTTCCGGCTCGGGATGCATCGGCATCACCATTTCGTTGGAATCGGGGCAAAACGTGGACTTATACGAACTCTCACCTGAGGCAATTGCTGTTTCCAAAGAAAATGCCCAAACATTAGGTGCTGATGTAAATATTTTTAAAAAAGATATTTTAAAAGAAGAGTTGGAAAAACAATATGATGTGATTGTGTCTAATCCCCCGTATATTCCGTTTTCGGATATGCAGTATTTAATGACTGATGTGGTGGATTACGAACCCAAAATGGCGTTAACCGACGGTGGAGACGGATTGCTGTTTTACCGCCGATTGACGGAGCTTGCAAAGAAGTATCTTTCTGATGGGGGAATCCTTGCCGTGGAAATCGGCATCAATCAACATTTTTTGGTAGCTGATATTATGAAACCTTTGGGAAAACCTGAAATTATTTCCGATTATTTCGGTGTGGAGCGGGTGATTCTTGTGAAAAAAGGAGCTTTTTAAATGAAATTAACTGAAAAAACCTTAGATACCAAACGATATTTTGAAGGAAGAGTTATCAACTTAAGAGAAGACACCGTGGAGCTGGAAGATGGTACCTTAGCCAGCCGTGAAATTGTGGAGCATCCCGGCGGTGTTTGTGTGATTGGTGTGACGGATGACGGAAAAATCCCCATGGTGCGTCAATTCAGAGCACCGTTTGGACGTGTTCTTTTAGAAGTGCCTGCAGGGAAATTAAACTACGGAGAAGACCATTTTGAGTGTGGTAAGCGTGAATTTCTGGAAGAAACCGGTTTTTCTGCAAAAGAATATATTTATTTTGGCGCCTTGTATCCTTCTGTTGGCTTTTTAACCGAAACCTTGCATATCTATTATGCAAAGGGGCTCACCAAAGGGGAACAGCACTTAGATGTAGACGAATTTTTAGATGTGGAATTTTTCACTTTGGACGAGCTTCTCGATCTGGTGGACAAAAATGAAATCAAGGATGCCAAAACCGTGGTTGCCATTTTAAAACTGGCACGGTATCTATCCAAATAAATGAGGTAACAAAAAATGTTGACAAAACGTGTAATCCCTTGTCTGGACGTGGCAAACGGCAGAGTGGTAAAGGGAGTGAACTTTGTAAATTTAATTGATGCGGGTGATCCGGTAGAATGTGCCCGTGCTTATGATCAAGAAGGGGCAGACGAACTGGTTTTTTTGGATATCACTGCATCTTCCGATAATCGTAAAACTACCGTGGATATGGTAAGAAGCGTTGCAGAAAACGTGTTTATCCCCTTTACTGTGGGAGGCGGTATTCGTAAAGCAGAAGATTTCAGAGAACTGCTTTTAGCAGGTGCAGACAAGGTTTCGGTGAACACTGCGGCAATTCATAACCCCACTTTAATCACCGAGGCTGCCGAAAAATTTGGTTCTCAGTGTGTGGTGGTTGCCATTGATGCGAAACGTCGTGCAGACGGCGGCTTCAACATTTTCACCCACGGCGGACGAAATGACACAGGCATTGATGCTATTGAATGGGCAATTCGTTGCGAACAGCTTGGCGCCGGGGAAATCTTACTCACCAGTATGGATGCAGACGGCACCAAAGCGGGTTATGATATCGAATTAACTCGCTTGGTTTCAGACGCCTTAAAAATTCCCGTGATTGCATCCGGCGGTGCAGGAAACCTTTCTCATTTTTCCCAAGCTGTACTGGATGGACACGCCGATGCGGTGTTGGCAGCATCTTTGTTCCATTTTAAAGAATTAAGTATCCGTCAGGTAAAAGAACATATGAAAGAAAAAAACATCCCTGTTCGCTTATAAAAAATAAAAAAATTGGAAATCCTAAAAGAAAACAGAATAAAAAACAGGCGCAAAAGCCTTCATTCTCTTAGGTTTTGGAAAGAATTTAAAAAAAATCATAAAAAATCCAAAAAAACTCTTGACAAATCCAAAATTGTTTGATATAATGGTCAAGCACTTAAGGGGTCTAAACAGTGTATGTAGGTTGCCCGACGCTTGAATTCAACTTGAGGTTGTATCTGATGCGGGTGTAGTTCAATGGTAGAATCTCAGCCTTCCAAGCTGATTGTGTGGGTTCGATTCCCATCACCCGCTCCATTATTTTATGCGCCTGTAGCTCAGCCGGATAGAGCAACTGCCTTCTAAGCAGTAGGCCAGGAGTTCGAATCTCTTCAGGCGCGCCACTTTGTCTTTTATGGTGGGTATAGCTCAGTTGGTTAGAGCACCAGATTGTGGCTCTGGGGGTCATCGGTTCGAATCCGATTATCCACCCCATTATATTACTTTGATATGATGGGATATCGCCAAGTCGGTAAGGCACAGGACTTTGACTCCTGCATTCGCTGGTTCGAGTCCAGCTATCCCAGCCAATATATGGGCCATTAGCTCAGTCGGTAGAGCACTTGACTTTTAATCAAGTTGTCCGGCGTTCGAATCGCCGATGGCTCACCAAAAATCCTCATTCGTAAGAATGAGGATTTTTACTTTTTCCCTATTCCTTTTTCCATCTTCACTAAAAGATTGTTGTGCGGATTTTTGGAAAGTAATAAGGAATAGTGAATAAGGAAGAAGTTTGGTTGCTTTGCCTTTGGCAAAGCTTTTTTATTTTGGGGAAACCAAATATCGACCAAGTAAGATCTGCTTTCCCCACTTGCAAAATCTGACAAAATATGGTATAATATAATATAGTTTTATTTTTTAGGAAAAGAGATGTAGCAAATTGACCCAATCAAAAACAATCACCCAATATGAAAAAATGACCACCTGGCCCATTGGTAAGTTAGTGATTTCCTTAGGAATTCCCACCACCATCAGTATGCTGGTGACCAATATTTATAATATGGCAGACACCTATTTTGTGGGGATCCTTGGGAATAGTGCCAGTGGCGCTGTGGGTGTTGTGTTTGGGCTGATGGCGATTATTCAGGCGTTCGGATTTATGTTCGGGCACGGTGCAGGTAGTATCATCGCACGAAAATTAGGGCAGAAAGATTCCCACAGTGCAAGTGTGTTTGCCTCTTTAAGCATTGTCGCCTGTCTTTTAGTGGGTACATTGATTGGCGTTTTGGGACTTATTTTGATAGATCCGTTGATGCGGATTCTGGGAAGCACCGAAACCATTTTGCCTTATGCAAAGCAATATGGTATTTATATCTTAATTGCTACACCCTTTACCATGGCAAGTTTTGCTTTAAATAATATTTTACGGTATGAAGGAAAAGCTTTTTTTGCCATGATTGGTCTTGGCATTGGCGGTATCTTAAATATCATCTGTGACCCTCTTCTGATTTTCGGTTGTAAGATGGGAGTTGCGGGAGCTGGTCTTGCCACTGCACTTTCTCAGATGATTGGCTTTTTCATTTTGCTTTCCATGTTTGTAAAAGGGAAGACCTTAAGTAAGCTGAGTGTAAAATTAGCCAAAGAACATCCCAAGGGAATCTTTCAGATTATGGCAACGGGATTTCCCAGTTTTTGCAGGCAGGGCTTAACCAGTATTGCCACGATGACGTTAAATATTTTGGCAGGCAGTGTTGGCGGAGATGCTGCCGTGGCAGCAATGTCTATTGTGAATAAAATCACTTTCTTTATCTTTGCTGTGGGGCTTGGGATTGGACAAGGCTTTCAGCCTGTGGCATCCTTTAACTATGGTGCAAAAATATATTCTAGAGTGAAAAAAGCATTTTATTTTACCATGTGGGCAGGAGAAATATTGCTCGGCGTATGTGTAGTGGCAGGTTTATTATGCTCCAATCATTTGGTGGGAATGTTCCGCAATGACCCTGTGGTAATCGAAATCGGAACATTCAGCTTAAAACTACAGCTTCTTGCACTGCTTTTCCATCCCATGACCATCTGTGCCAATATGATGTTTCAAAGCATCGGGGAAAACAAAAAGGCAACCTTTTTGTCTATGCTAAGAAGCGGTATTTTGTTTATTCCTACCCTGTGGATTCTGACCGAGTCTTTCGGATTATTCGGTGTGCAGTCTTCTCAGGCAATTGCGGATGTGCTTGCTTTCTTTATCTGTGCACCTGTTGCCATTCGTTTTTTAAGAAAACTTCCCCAGGATCAAAATGAACAATAAGGAAAAAATGACGGCATTCCATAATGGTTGCCGTCATTTTTTGTTTTACCTATTGGTTTTGAAAGGGGTGGGGATTGTCGGATAATCCTAAGATGTAGTCTGTGGTGGTGCGATAATACTTGGCAAGTTTAATTAACACTTCTGTTGGAATATCACGGGTTCCCAGTTCATAACGAGAATACGCCACCTGGGAACAATGCAGATATTCTGCTAAATCTTTTTGGTATAAATCACGGTCTTCCCGAAGTTCTCTGATTCTTGTGTACATGCAATCACCTCGGAAATAGTTTACCGCAAACCAAAATGGTATATTGACAAATAAACCAGTTTGATTTATAATAAAAAGAAAAATATAAAAAAGAAGGTTGGAAACAAATGAAACGTGGGATTGGTTTATTGCTGGCAATATTGATGTTGGTGACTACTATGCCTGTTATGGCAGAGGAACCTTTGAAGGTGTTGCTCTATGGCGATGAAATTGCCTTTGACGTGCCGCCTCAGATTATCAATGACAGAACAATGGTGCCCTTACGAGCAATTTTTGAGGCTTTGGGGGCAACTGTGGATTGGAATGAAACCACCAGAACGGTTGTTTCTCAAAAGGGGGATATTACCGTTGAATTAACTGTGGATGATGCCACGATGTATGTCAACGGTGCCGCTGTGGCATTAGACAGTCCTGCTTGTATCTTGAATGATAGAACTTTGGTACCGGTTCGTGCGATTGCCGAATCGTTTGGAGTTTCTGTGGAATGGTTTGCAGAGGAAAGAATCGTAGCCATTGGCAGTGATGACGGCGTTTATGAGAAACCTTTATTCCACAGTGGATATACCTTGATTGCGAGCAACGAAACAGGAAAATGGGGGTATTTGAATCAACAAGGGGAGCTTGCCATTCCATGTCAGTTTGATGGGGCCAGAAATTTTTCCGAAGGATTGGCAGTAGTAGAAGTTAACGGTCAGTATGGTTATATCGGTACAGATGGTTACTATGTAGTAGCACCTCAGTTTGATTATGCTGATGATTTTTCCGAAGGACTGGCAGTAGTAGAAGTTAACGGTCAGTATGGTTATATCGGTACAGATGGTTACTATGCAGTAGCACCTCAGTTTGATTATGCTTATGATTTTTCCGAAGGACTGGCAGATGTTAGAGTTGGAGACAAATGGGGATATATTGACAGAAGCGGTCGATATGTAATAGCACCACGGTTTGATTTTGCGAATGCGTTTTCGGAAGGCATGGCAGTAGTGCAAGTTAGTAATCAATACGGTTACATTGATACTGACGGTTCCTATGTAGCAAAACCTCAATTTGATTTTGCAAGTCCGTTTTCCGAAGGTTTAGCGGCAGTAGAGGTTGATGGCAAGTGCGGATATATTGGTACAGATGGTTACTATGTAGTGGAACCTCAGTTTGATATGGCAGGTGATTTTCAAGACGGTATTGCGAATATTGTGGTTGGAGATGATTGGGGCTGTATTGATCAAAGCGGATATTATGTGGTAACTCCTCAGGCGTATCTTCCTCTGTTTTTTGAAGACGGTTTGGCAATTTTAGATGTTGATGGTAAGTCCGGTTTTGTAGACAAAAACGGTGATGTAATAGTAGAGCCTCAGTTTGACAATGCTTACAGTTTTTCCGAAGGGTTAGCAGCGGTAATGGTTGGAGAAAAGTGGGGTTATATTAACACTAAGGGAGACTTTGTGACGGAACTCAAATTCGACACGGCGGAACCTTTCAAGAATGGTGTTGCTCGAGTTTGGGAAAATGGTAAATGGAGATTTATTGACAAAAACGGAACCTATGTATCAGAAGCTTTTGCTGACAAATACCGCCACCACCTCATTAGTTTCGATGATGGCTATGCTGTATATGTATCAAAAGATTTAGAGTATTGTATGATATATGATGGAAACAATTCCTGCATTTATCAGGGAAAATCACCCTCTCTTGTATACGATTCTTTACTGAGTACAGGCGACGAATGCATCCATTAAATAGTGCATTATAAAAAGGGATTCCAAAAATGGAATCCCTTTTTTGATACTGAAATTGCTAAAAAATTTATTTTGTGCCGAAGATTCTGTCTCCTGCGTCCCCTAAACCGGGAACGATGTAACAACGTTCGTTTAAACATTCATCCACGTTGGCGCAATACACTTCCACATCGGGATGAGCTTTGGTTAGGGCTTCAATCCCTTCGGGTGCTGCGATTAAGCATAAGAACTTAATTTGTTTTCCGCCGTAGGATTTAATCTGAGTGATGGCATCAATGGCAGAGCCACCGGTTGCCAACATGGGGTCTACCACCACGATTAAGCGTTCCTCAATGTCTTTGGGGAGTTTGCAGTAGTATTCGTGGGGAATCATAGTTTCTTCGTCTCGATACATGCCGATATGGCCTACTTTTGCGGAGGGAATCAAGGAAAGCATCCCTTCTACCATACCAAGACCTGCACGGAGAATCGGCACAATTGCCATTTTTTTGCCTTTTAACATTTTTTGTCTGGTTTTTGTTAGGGGTGTTTCAATTTCCACTTCTTCTAGGGGTAAATCACGGAGTGCTTCGTAGCACATTAACATGGTGATTTCTTCCACCAGCTCACGAAACTCTTTGTTGGTGGTGGAACTCTGACGAAGAATGGTGGTTTTATGTTGAATTAAGGGATGATCAAAAACGGTAACTTTATTCATATTTTTATTTACTCCTTACTGGGCTTTTTTTCCGGATACCATTAAGTTAACCAGAATACCTAAAATCAATGCGCAAGCGATTGCGGTGATTTTAATCTGACCAATCTGCAGAGCCATACCTCCGATACCGGTAATTAAAATGGTTGCCACAACAAACAGATTCTTATTTTCCCCTAAGTCTACATTTTGCAACATTTTTAAACCGGATACTGCGATAAAACCGTATAAGGTGATACAAACACCACCCATCACGCAAGCAGGAATGGAGGCTAAAAATGCAACAAAGGGGGTAAAGAAGGAAGCAACGATTGATAAAATAGCAGTGGTTAAAATGGTTACTACAGAAGCGTTGCCGCTAATTGCCACACAACCCACGGATTCTCCGTAGGTGGTGTTGGGGCATCCGCCAAAGAATGCACCGGCAATAGAACCAACGCCATCGCCTAATAAGGTTCTGTGTAAACCGGGTTCTTCCAACAGGTCGGAACCGATGATGGAAGATAAATTTTTGTGGTCTGCAATATGTTCTGCAAATACAACAAAAGCAACGGGAATATAGGCAACTGCAATAGTAGCGATATATCCGGGGGTGATTTCGCCAATTCCTTTTAACGCAGTCAGAAAGGTGAAATCAGGAGTTGCAAATAAGCCTGTCCAAGTGGGGAAGTTGATAATTTTTAATGCTTCATTTCCGGTATTCATACCGATTACGGTAAAGATGGATGCCACCAGGTAACCTGCTAAAATCCCCATAATAAAGGGAATTAATTTTATGGTTTTCTTGCCGTAGGTAGAGCAGAGGATTACCACAGCAACCGTTACCAGTGCACAAAGGAAGCCAATCCAAGCCTGAGTGCCCATCACATAAACGCTGTTTGCCGCATCAAGCTGGGCGAATTTTAACACATCACCAACGGCGTTGCCTGCCAAAGATAAACCGATAATGGCAACGGTGGGACCGATTACCACAGGGGGCATTAGTTTGTTAATCCATTTGACGCCTGCAATTTTTACGATAATTGCTATCACTACATACACAAGACCGGCAAATGCAGTACCAATAATTAGACCTGCATAGCCAAGAGCCATAGAAACGCCGCCTGCAAAGGCTGCAAACATGGAGCCGATAAATGCAAAAGAGGATCCTAAGAATACAGGACTTTTAAATTTGGTGAATAAAAGATACACCAAAGTACCAATCCCTGCGCCGAAGAGTGCTGCAGACTGACTCATTCCGTTTCCGATGATAGACGGAACTGCAATGGTTGCCGCTAAAATTGCCAGCACCTGCTGGAATGCAAATACCAGTGTTTTGCCAAATGTGGGTTTGTCTTTTACGCCGTAAATTAAATTCACGAAAAACGCCTCCGTTTTTTTCGGATGATGCTCATCCGTTTTTTTTATTTTTTATTATTTTCATCATATCAAATTTGTCGGGAAATGTCAAGCATAGAAGTGAGTATAAAAAAAGAGAATCCAAAACGGATTCTCTTTTTGATGTTGAAATAATTATTTCTTCAAAGCTTCCACAGTCGCATCAAATGCCTGTTTGTAGCCCTGACCTAAAATAATAACGTCAGCACAAACGTTTACGAAATCATATCCCATATCTCTGAGCTCGGCAATGTTGCCGGGACCGCCGGTGGTACCTGCGAATTTTCCGTATTTTTTTGCAGTTTTTGCAATCAGTTCACGGGTTTCTGCCACTTTGGGATTTGCGAAATCCAGAGGACAGCCCAAGCCCTGAGTGAAGTCTGCGGGACCAAAGAAAATCATATCGATACCGGGCAGTTTACAGATTTCTTCTAAATCTGCCAGCGGTTCGGGGTCTTCAATCTGAACCACAACAAATCTCTGGTCGTTTGCTTGCTCCATGTAATCTTTACCGTCTACCAGACACCATTTGCCGTCTGCATTACCACCGTCTAAGGGACGGCGTCCGATAGGATGGAATTTGGTGTAGTACACGATCTGTTTTGCATCTTCTAAGCTCATTAAGTGGGGAACCATAATTCCGGAAGAATCAGCTTCTAAGGGACGAATTAAATCATTATAGCTTCCTCTTGCCACACGGGTCAATACGTCCACATCGTAGATTTTAGCTGCACGGATAATATTTTCCACTTCCAGATAGGTTGCAGGAACGTGTTCCATATCGATCCAGATACAGTCAAAACCGCTCATTGCAGCAATTTCTGCACCTCTGGGGTCGGAAATATTGAGTTTACAGGAAACAGCCATTTCACCGTTTCTCATTTTTGCCAAAACTCTGCTTTTTCTCATATTCATAGTGAGAATCCTCCTGTATGTACAATACATTTATACTCTATTTTCCTATTATACACTTGTTTTTTTCATTCGTCAAGGGAAAATCAGGAAAAAATACAGATTGCTAACTAATTTTCGGTATTTTGAGTTTATTTCCGTTGGTTTTTCCAATTATTCGCTGTCAGTGTAGGTATAAACTTCACCGCACGGGATATATTTTACCTGAAGTTCAGGCATCATTTCGGCAATTAAATCGGAAATATATACCATGCCTGCTTCTTCGCTGCCTGCGTGACCTAAAATGAGCAGGGTTTTATTATGACCCATAAGGCCTGCATCTCTGGCATACTCTGCCATCATCCATTCGCAGGTTTCACCCACAATGATAATCTGGGTGTCATCTGCCTGAAGCAAATCCAAAACTCCGTCGGGAGCACCGAACATTCCTGTGATGGTAGTGGCTGGAATATCTCTGGCACCGCAGATACGGATGTGGCGGATGTTTAATGTTTTTTCCAGATGTTTTGCCACTTCCACGGCAGTCATAGGGGTTTTTAAGGTGAGTTTGGTATTGTTACCGGGAGTGATATATTCCACATCGGCATCAAATCCCATCTGACGAACCATCCCTACCGCAATTAAATCTTCGGGACAAAAATGAGCGTGGTCGTGAAAACGGCAGATGGTCATACCGCTGTTTTCGATAAGCTCTCGTTTTTCGGTCTGCAGTTTTTTGGTGCTGTAGGCATCTAAATGGTCGTAGTATAAGGGTTCGTGGACCAACAGCATATCTGCACCCCACTCAGCCGCCGCTTTAATGGTGTCGGTGGAGGGGAAAGTGGTGACTGCTAATTTTTTGATTTCTTTTTCGGGGTCGCCTTCTTTACAGCAATCTCCGTTGGGATTGAATTCCCTGTCTTTTAACGCCAGCGTAAAGAGGGTTTCCATAATTTCATTGGCTTTCATAACTGAAAAACTCCTATCCTAATACTTTTAAAATATATGCTGCCACCGCTTTGGTTAATCTCAGCAGTTTGTCACATTCAATATATTCGTTGGGCTGATGGGCACCGCCTACCTCGTGGAACAGTCTGGACGCGCCAATGGTAAAGGTGGCTTTTTCGCTACCGTATTTTAACAGTACCGACATATCAGACAAGGCACCTGCACAAACCTGCATATCCATTCCCACATCGTTTGCGGCTTCCACCATCAGTTTCACGTCCTCGGAATCGGGAGGACAAACACCATAGTGGAAGAAACGGGAATCGGGAGTAAATCCGTCGCCAATCAGTCCCAAAGGAGCCAGTTTTTCGGAAATGGATTGTTCTAACCGGGCAAATTCTTTATAAATTTCTTCCTTGGTTTTATCGGTATAGAAAGTGAATTGCAACACGCCGATATCCTTGTCCATATCGTTGTTTCCGGCACGGATTTCATTGTAGCGCAGGGAAGTTTCGGGAACAAAGGTATCTTTATAGTAGGGGTTTTCTTGCAGTTCGTCTCTGCGAGCCCGGAAGAATTTTTTCATTTCTTCTATCACAATGGGGAAGCCCATTGCGGTGGGTTCTGCGCTGTCCACGGTGCCTTTGGTGTGAAAACGGTAGGTCACAACACCGCCACCGGTTGCACTGGGAACTAACATTTCGTAGCCACCGTCAATATTCACGATGCGGTTGGTGGGGTATTTCATCACTGCTGCCATTGCACCGTGAGAACCACCCAGTTCTTCATCCACATAGGCGGAGAACAACAGGTTTTTCTTGGGTTTAAAGCCGGCATCCTTTAACAGTTTCATTAAGAAAATGGAAAGGGCAATACCGTATTTGTCATCGGTGGCACCTCTGCCGTAGATGTTGCCGTTTTTAATGTCACCGGATAGAGGATGACGTTCCCAGTTTGCTAAATCGCCAAACATCACCGTGTCGGTGTGTGCCATCAGCATCACTTCGTTTACGTCTTCTTCGCCACGCATCACTGCGGTCACATTGTAACGGTTTTCTAAGTTCTTACCCGGCAGATAGTCTGGATGATTTTCAAAGCCCTCCAAAGACATGGGGGAGTACAGGTCACTTTCAAAGCCGGCATCCTGACACAGCTTATGTACCAGACGGGCACATTCTTCTTCGTTACCGCCGTTGCCGTAGTTTTCAGAATTGATTTTTATCATGTCCGAAAGCATTTTGTATAACTCGTCCTGATGTTTGTCAATCAGGTCGCAGATGGTTTTTAGTTCCATTTCTTTGGTCCTCCTACAAAGATACTTTTTGAAATTGGTTGTGATATAATGTGTAAAGATATTGGAAGCCAATATCCTTTAAGTATTTTTTTGCCTCCGAAAACCAGCAGTCGATGGTGTCTTTATGGTGGCTGTCGGAATTTAAGATGATTTTGGCATCTTTTTTCTTTAAAATGTGTAACAGATTTTCAAAAGGGTAGGGTGTGGTGCGGATTCCTCTTGCGATTCCTCCTGTGTTTAATTCAAAAATCACGTCATTTTCTGCAGCAATATTCATATATTTTTCTGCCATTTTATGGTAATCGGGATTGGAGAGAAACCAATTGGTTTTGGCTTCTTCATATTTGGTGATTAAATCGAAATGTCCCACAATATCGGGCTTTCGTTCTTGAATATAGGCTGTGAACTGTTGATAATATGCCTCAGCCAAAGCCAGCGGGTCACCGCCGAAAGCATCTAAACACTTCTGTAGTTTGTCTGCACCGCAATCCAACTGATGGTATACACCATTTACTTTTAAATAGTGGGAAGAACCCAGCAAATAGTCAAAGGGGGTACGGTCAATCTTTTGGTAAGCATCTTCTTCAATACCAACATAGATTTCGATATCTTTTTTGTATTTTTCTTGTAACGCTTTGATGGTGGCAATATATTCATCTACATTTTTTAAACAATAACTGTTGTCAAAATCGGTAGGTGCATGACCTGAAAAACCGATGGATGAAAACCCTTTTTCCAAAGCGGATAACACCACTTCTTCGGGGGCGCTTTTGCCGTCACACAGTGTGGTGTGGGTATGAAAATTGGTGAGCATCAAATATTCTCTCCCTTATCTTTTTTAAAATAAATTATCGATGTCGTTTAACACGGTTTTTTCCCAATTGATATAATCGGGATTGTAACGCTGATTATCATGGGTTGCGCCGGATTCGTCAACCCAGCGGATGAGACAATCATCCTGGAAGTACATTCTGTTTTCAAAAGTACCGTCAAAAATAAAGGCAAAATAAACCTTTCCGTTTTCAAGATAATACTGTTTGGTATAAGAATTGTATGCATTAGCAGGAATATCAATTCTTACCGGCTGAGCATTGGAATCATAATAGACGGTATTGCCGTTGACGATGTTTTTTTTATAGCTGTCTAAATTGGCTTGTGTGTAATAATAGTCTCCCCGTATGGTTTGTATCACATCATTTGATGCGGGATTCTCAGTTTTTGTTTCGGGAACTGTGTAAGTTGTGATATTGCTAAGCAGTTCGCCTGTTTTCGTATCAACATTCGCACCTGCCACAAACACGCCGTTTTCATAGAAGTTGACCGGTCTATAATAAGTTTCACGGGCTTCGTTATATACGGTTTCTCCCAATGTATAGGTAATTTCCGATTTGTTTGGTACCAAAAGATTGTTTCTTGCAGCGGTGATGATGCTTTGCTCGGAAAGATGCTGGGAGGTTGTTTCGGGGACGGGAGTCTGCTTAATTGGTTCCTCGGTTTCGGTTGTATCCACAGGGGTGGTTAGGGCGATTTCTTCGGATGGAATAGTTTGGCTTGTTTGCACAGGTGTTTGGTTTTGCTGATTTGCATCCGGACGGTCAAGAAATTTCATCACAAGGATGGTTGCCAAAATGCAAAGAATACACAAAGAGGTTGATAATGAAACCACCAGTACCGTTTTTTGTTTTTGCCTCTTTTGATTGATTTGGAATTGTTGATTTTGGTTGTTGACATTGAAATTTTGCGGATTCACGGAAGAAATCTCCTTTTTTGTGTCAAAAATTATTCTATTTTTATTATAACAAAGGAAGATGGGAATGTCAATATGAATGAGAATCAAAAAACACTTCCGAAGAAGTGTTTTTTTATAAGGAAAACCATACCATAGTGAGTGGTTATTTATCAGGTGATAGGTTACTGTTTGATTTATTGTTTTGTGGAAATTACTGTGTTGAGGTAGGTAACAAACTCAGTACATACATTTTTTAAAGTTCCCATTTTAAAGATATTTGATGTCACGAATGTTCCCTCAATTGTTTGGTTTTCGGTTGTCAGAATTTGAAATGCCACGTTTCCTTTTTTTCCGACTGCCTGAATATTTTCCAGGGGCAAAGAAAAATCTTTGCCTAGGACGAACCCTCCGGCTGCCAATAATGCTGCTCCCCCGGTATTCAAAAATGATTTTCCGAAACCGTCTTTGCGAAATATGACACGTTTGTTGGTTAGCATTAATTCTCCTTGAATTTTGATGGTGCACTGATGTTGTAAGATGATTTTTTCATCATTTAGCAATAAAAAATCAGACATTGCATATTCTCCTTATTCATAAAGTAAAAATTCCAAAATAGAATTTTCTTATATTGTAATTCTGATTCGGAATTATGTCAAGTGCTTTTTTAGTCTTTAGATGCTATTTTTTATAAATCAGAAAAATAGGAGATAATAACAATTTTAATAATAAACATATCGCTCGAAAGCTTAGCCGGAGTATTAAAATAAAATATGTCAATATCCGTAGGAAAATGTTTTGCCGTTTCATAATCACTACTTGTTTTAGTTTTCCGCAACCTTCACACAATTCTAAATGTTTTGATATGACGTACATTTTCTCACTGTCATTAGTTTGATTCATCCGATTTAAGCAATCCAAACAAAACTCAGCCATGGCACAATTCCTTTTCTATGTTTAAATATTTCTATATAAGTATATATCTATATATGGGAATTGTCGATAGGGTATATATTTATTAGAATATACCTAAGAGGTGATACTATGGTGAAGCTTACGTTGGAATCTGTGTTGGATAGCCGAAATATTTCCAGATATGAATTGGCGAAACGGACAGGAATTCGGTATCATATTATCGATAATTATTATAAAAACAAAGTTACCAGATACGATAGTTTCATATTAGATAAAATTTGCGTTGCATTAGATTGTAAAATTGAAGATATTATAATATTTGAAAAGTAAAAGCACTTGCTTATTTCGTATAAGCAAGTGCTTTTTTTATTGCACATATAAAAACAAGCTTTGCGAAAGCAAAGCCGATACTTATTCCTTATTCACTATTACTTATTACTTTCCAAAAATCGACAAGGTTTTTTAGGTAATAGTGAAAAGTGAATAGGTAATAAGTAAAATCGACAAGACTCTAACGAATCTTGTCGATTTTTGGAGGCGCCACCCAGATTCGAACTGGGGATCAAGGTGTTGCAGACCGATGCCTTACCACTTGGCTATGGCGCCATATGAAATTGTTTTTTAGTTGATAAAAGGCACAATATGCATTGTGCCTTTTATCAAATGGAGCGGAAGACGAGATTCGAACTCGCGACGTTCACCTTGGCAAGGTGACGCTCTACCACTGAGCCACTCCCGCATATTATATTTTCTTAAAAAGCTGTTGGTGCCTCCGGGTGGAATCGAACCGCCGACACAGGGATTTTCAGTCCCTTGCTCTACCGACTGAGCTACAGAGGCAAATGTTAGTCACGGCTCAATCTCCAAGGGATTTAAAGAAAAGTGGCGACCTGGAAGGGGATCGAACCCTCGACCTCTAGCGTGACAGGCTAGCGTTCTAACCAGCTGAACTACCAGGCCATAATTTCTTTCTGATAAACCGCTTCGCTTATCAAGCGAGGATAATTATACAACACTTCTTTTCAAAAGTCAATACTTTTTTTCAAATTTTTTTAAATTTTTTTAATTTTTTTGAACAGAATGGTTTTAATCCCTTGAAAACAAAGGGTTTTCGAGCAAAAAATATTTTTCAAATTGTGTTATTTTTTAAAATTGAATCGTCATTTTTCCCCAAAAGTTACCAAAAATAAGAACCCGACCCGATAACGCAATCAAAGATTGCGGTCGGGTACCTCGGAACCTTGTTGTATTCATAATAAGAAAAAATCTACAATTTTGTAAAATTTTGTAAAATATAATTGACATTTTTTGTTTTATACGTTATAATATAGAAAAAGTGAAAAGAATGTAAGAATGGAAAAAAGGAGCAAGAATATGATTGCAACAGGATTAACCCGTCGCATAGATAAGCTGGGCAGAATTATGGTGCCCAAAGCCATCCGCAGTGAATACGCAATTGCCGAACACACTCCTGTGGAGATTTTTACCAAAGGGGAATTTATAGTAATTAAAAAATATGCCATTTCCGACGGTGATATTCAGTCCCGTTATCACACCGATAATGTGGGACGAATTGTGCTTCCCAAGGCAATCCGCAAACAGTTTGGTCTGGCAGAGTGTGACGATTATGTGGAGATTTTTACAGAGGAGAACAGTATCCTTTTGAAAAAATATGAAAGAAGCTGTGTGATTTGCGGAAAAAGCGAAGGGCTTGTGCAGATTCGGGACAAAAAAATCTGTCGGGAATGTGTGGAAGAAATCTTAAGAAAAGCATAAGTTTACTGTGAGAAGGAAAAAGCTGTAATCCAAGGTGGTTACAGCTTTTTGTATGTCAAAATGTATTGTTCGGAAGTCGCTTTGGTACAAAAAGCCTTCCTTTTTTGGTAAAATTTGACTTAAAATACAAATAAACTGTCCAAATGTGCAAATAAATTGCGAGTAGAATGTGCTAAGATAAAAATAATGGAATTTACCCATTCTATAATAGAAAAGGAAAAAGAATTCCAAAAATTTCATTTTGAAAGCAGGGCTTATGTTATGGCAAGCTACAATCTTAAGGAAATCATCGGAAAATTTAATGTTGTCGATGGTGCAACCCCCTACGGAAAAGGTCATATCAATGATACTTATTTATCCAATTCATGCGAACCCAGATACATTCTGCAGAGAATCAATCACAACGTATTCAAACGTCCTCAGGATGTTATGGAAAATATCGTTCGTGTTACAGGTCATCTGAAAAAGAAAATTATTGAAGAAGGCGGAGATCCTAAAAGAGAAACGCTGAATCTGGTGCTCACTCATGCAGGGGACCCCTATTATGTAACTCCCAAGGGCGATTATTTCAGAATGTATGAGTTCATCGAAGGTGCTCAGACCTATGAAATCGTAGAAGAACCTATTCATTTTTATAATGCTGCAAAAGCATTTGCAAAGTTCCAGCAGCGTCTGGCAGATTTTCCTGCTGAAAAACTGCATGAAACCATACCTTCTTTCCACGATACCACTGTTCGTTTTCAGCAGCTTAAGGATGCTATCAAAAAAGATAAGGCGGGCAGATTAAAAGATGTGCAGGAAGAAGTGGAATTTGCGCTGGCAAGAGAAAAAGATGCTTCTGTGATTGTGGCTGCTATCAAAGACGGAACCGTTCCCCTTCGTGTGACTCATAATGATACCAAATACAATAACATTATGATTGATGATGAAACAGGCCTTGGCATTTGCGTAATTGATTTAGATACCGTTATGCCCGGTTCCTTACTGTATGATTATGGTGATTCTTTAAGATTCGGTACCAATCCTGCGGATGAAGACGAAAAAGATTTATCCAAAGTATATTGTGACCTGAACCTGTTTGAAATGTTCACCAAAGGCTACATGGAAGAGTTAAAAGACGTAATGACTCCCCGTGAAAAAGAATTGATGCCTTTCGCAGCAAAGCTGATGACTTATGAATGTGGTATCCGTTTCTTAGCCGATTACTTAAACGGTGATACTTATTTCAAAGTAAAACGTCCCGAACACAATCTGGACCGTTGCCGTACTCAGTTCAAATTAGTGAAAGATATGGAAGAAAAAGAAGAATTAATGAAGGAGATTGTGAAGAAATATGATTAAACCTATTTTAGACCAGGAATTTATTCCCGCAATTGTGTACAACAGAAAATTCTTAGAAACTGCAACTCGTCCTTTGCAGATTGCCGTGGAAAGAGAAAATGGTCTGATTTACCGTTATGACACCAAAATTGGGGAAGACAAAGATGCAAACAACTTCTACGTAGAACGTTTAATCAAAATGTTACTGTGGGCAGTTGGTGGCTTCAAAATTTACTTAAATGGCGATAAAGATGTATATGAATATATTAAAGATGCGTATACTTTAACTGGGTTACGTAAATTCGACGTTGACTTTATGAGTGGCGTTTACGAAAATCCTTTCGAAGTAATCTACACCGAAAATATGCCCGAAGAAAAAGGCAATCCCGTTTCCATCGGCCGTCATTTAGACGGATGCCGTATCGGTTTTGATGCAGGCGGAAGTGATATGAAAGTTTCTGCAGTGGTAGACGGTGAAGTTATCTTCTCCGAAGAAATCGTTTGGTTGCCCAAATTAAACGATGATCCCCAATATCACTATGAAAACATTCAGAAAGCAATCGACTTAGCAGCATCCAAAATGCCCAGAGTTGATGCAATCGGTGTTTCCTCTGCAGGTGTTTACATTGCAAACCGTGCAATGGTTGCTTCTTTGTTTATCAAAGTGCCGAGAGACAAATTCAACGCAAGAATCAAAGATATTTATAAAAACATCGCAGGCGATATCCCGGTTGCAGTTGCAAACGACGGTGACGTTGCTGCATTAGCAGGTGCAATGCACTTAAACAAAAATTCTATCTTAGGTGTTGCAATGGGTACCTCCGAAGCGGTTGGTTATGTTGATCCCAACGGTAACATCACCGGTTGGTTAAACGAACTGGCATTCGCTCCCGTTGACTACAATACTGACGCTATGGTTGATGAATGGTCCGGTGACTTTGGTTGCGGATGTAAATACTTCTCTCAGGATGCGGTTATTAAATTGGCTCCCAAAGCAGGTATTGAACTGCCAGAAGATTTATCTTTAGCTGAAAAATTAAAAGTGGTTCAGAAACACTTGGCAGAAGGTCATGAAGGAGCTGTTCAGATTTTTGAAACTATCGGTACTTACTTCGGTTATGCAATCGCATACTACAGCGAATTCTATGATATCAACTACCTGCAGATTTTAGGTCGTGTTACTTCCGGTAAAGGTGGCGACATTATCATCGAAAAAGCAAAAGAAGTATTAAGTCAGGAATTCCCCGAATTGGTAAACAAAGTAAACTTGTATATTCCCGACGAATATGAAAGAAGAGTTGGTCAGTCCATTGCGGCTGCAAGCTTACCCGAACTGTCCAAATAAGAAAAGGAGTCTATCACTATGAGAGTTATTGTTTGTGACAACTACGAACAGTTATCCAAAGAAGGCGCAAAACTGTTTGCCAGCCAGATGATTTTAAAACCCAATTCCGTTTTAGGCTTGGCAACCGGTTCCACCCCCATTGGTCTGTACAAAAACTTAATTGAAATGAACAAAGCAGGCGAAATCGACTTTTCCGATATCACCTCCTTTAACTTAGACGAATACTATCCCTTATCTCCCGAAAACGACCAGAGCTACCGTTATTTTATGAACGAAAATCTGTTCAATTTCGTAAACATTGATAAGGCAAGAACCTTCGTTCCCAACGGTTTATCCGAAAACCCTGAAGAAGAAGGTGCAAACTACGACGCGATGATTGAAAAAGCAGGCGGCGTGGATATTCAGTTATTAGGGATCGGTCAGAATGGTCATATCGGTTTCAACGAACCCGATGAAAACTTAATCTCCGGTACTCACTTAACCGACTTAACTGAGAATACCATCCAGGCAAATTCCCGTTTCTTTAACTCTATCGACGAAGTGCCCACCAAAGCAATCACTATGGGTATGGCAAGCATTATGAGAGCGAAAAAAATCGTGTTACTCGCAAGCGGTGCAAACAAAAACACCGTAGTTCGTGCATTATTAGACGATAAAATCACTACCAACGTGCCTGCAACCTTATTAAAGCTCCATCCGGATGTGGTACTCATCTGCGATAAGGAGGCATATGGCGAATGATTTTTAAAAATGCGAAAATTAACGGTCAGCTCTGCGATTTTGAAGTAGTTGACGGGAAATTTACAAAATTTGGTAAACTGGACGGGGAAGGCACCGATTTAGGTGGTAAAACCGTAATCCCCGGTCTGGTTGACGTACATACTCACGGCTGTGTAGGCGGTGATACTATGGATGCTGAATTTGCCGAAATGTGCGATTATTTAGCGAAAAACGGTATCACTTCCTGGTTACCCACCACTATGACTGTTGCCATGGAAGATATTGCAAAAACCATGAACTCTGCTACCGATTGCAAAGGTGCCCAGATTCTTGGCTTCCATATGGAAGGTCCTTACATCAACGTAAAATACAAAGGCGCTCAGAACGAAAAATTCATCAAGTGCCCCGATATTGAAGAATTCAAAAAACTGCCCAATGTGAAGATGGTAACCATCGCTCCCGAAGTGGAAGGCAGTATGGAATTTATCAAAGAAGCAAAAGACCTGTGCGTGGTATCCTTAGGTCATACCGACACCACTTATGACATTGCAATGGAAGCAATCAAAAACGGTGCAAACTGTCTGACTCATTCCTTTAATGCAATGCCTCCCTTACATCACAGAAACCCGGGTTTACTCGGTGCAGGGATGGAAACCGGTATCTATGCACAGATTATCTGTGACGGATTACACATCCATAAAGCAGTGATTTTAGCAATGTATAAAATTTTTGGTACTGACAGACTGGTTTTGATCAGCGACTCTATGCGTGCTACCGGTATGTCTGACGGCGAATACGAATTCGGCGGACAGCCCATCGAAGTGAAAAACGGTGTTGCAAGAACTATGGAAGGTGCTATCGCAGGTAGTACCACCAACCTGTGGGCTTGTGTAAACAAGGCTGTTGAATTCGGTATTCCCTTCGAGGATGCTGTGAAAATGGCAACCGAAACTCCTGCTACTATGATTGGTGTAAACAAAGGTCAGTTGAAAGAAGGTTTTGATGCTGACTTTGTTGTATTAAACGACGACAGAACCATCGGCGGCACCTATATTGCAGGAAATCTGTATCAGTAAAATTTATAATAAAGTAATATCCTCCCGATTGGCGGGAGGATATTGCTGTATTAAGGAGATTTCTATGATGAAAACAATGAAAAAACTTTTTGCTGCACTGTTAGCACTCTGCTTGCTGACCGTATTGGCAGCTTGTAATTCGGAGAAGGAAGCCGAAATTCCGAAAACCTTGCCCAAAGAAGAAACTGTGAAGCTGGAAATTGATTATGATAATCTGGTTACCGATGCTCACAGTCAAACCATCGGAGCAGGGGTGTATTCCATTCCTCAGATTAACTGCGACACTGATGACTGTAAAGAAATCAACGCCAAAATCTGGGAAACTTTGTACGATGGCGTTGTGGCAACAATTACCCCGGATTACCCGTTGGTGGAAGGAGACGGCATCTTTTACAAATGGACTGTTCACGATGATGTTTTGTCCTTGTTGATTGAATCTACCAGTATGGACATCTCTTGGACTGATTATTATGCGTATAATGTGGACTTAACTGACGGAACTTTGATGACCAACGCAGAGGTTCTTTCCAAAGCAGATTTAACATTCTCTGAATATGAGACCAAAATCCAGCTTGCGGTGGAAACGCAGTTTTATGAAAATATGGCGGCTACTGATGCAAGCTCTATCGATGCTACTTATATCGACACCTTTAATACCTGCCTGCAGAAATCCAAAGATACTGCGAATATTGATGAAACCACCGCATATTTTAATGAAGAAGGTCAGCTGTGCACTGTGATTAAAATTTATTCTATGGCAGGTGCTGAGTATTATTGGAACATTTTGAACTTGTCTGATGATGCCACCGGCTTTGAAACGACTGCAGCAGTTGTAGAGCCGGCAGCTGCACAGGAAGCAGTAGAAGGTGAATCGGTTGTTGAAGAAACTGTAACCATCGAGGAAGTGCCGGAAGAACAGGCAACCGCTGAAACCACTGAAAATCCCGAGGTTGTGGATAATCCGGAAGAAGTACCCGCTGTTTCTTCGGAAGCGGAAATTCCTGCAGAGGAAGCAACCCAAACTCCGCAATAGCAGCGGATATAACGCAAGGGAATTGATAGGATTATTTTACAAAAACACTCCGTGAATTTTCACGGAGTGTTTTTTCGTTCTTTTTTCCTTCCTCTTGAGGGGGGCGAAGTGAACGCTGCCGGTGCCAGATACAGTGAACTGAGTGAGTGGCAGTGGTCGAAACAATCTTGCCGGGACCAATATCTGCAGTTTGTGTGGGCAAATAAAATAGTCCAGTATTGAGTAAAAAGATACCTCGCTGTTGTTGGAGAGGTATCTTTTTTTAGGGTATGTTAAAAAAATTCCAAAAAAATTTGACAAATCGGAAATTATGTATTATACTATATAAGTAAAACTATAAAAACATAAAACAAAATAAAAAGACGATGATAAAGACAGTACTGCCTATACAAAAGCTTGGAGCGAGTCGGGTACGGTGTGAGCCGACAGTGAGTAGTTTGGCAGGAAAATCCCTTTGGAGTTGCATTACCGAATTTTTTTGGTATCGCTATTTCAGGCAAATTGCTGTTTGTCGGTTGGTGCTTTTACTAAAAAATATTAAGTAATGACGGTATTCCCCGTAACAGGAAGCGTGTATGATGGTGCACGGATAATAGGTGGTTACAAGTTTTTTAGAAAGCTTTGTCCTGTTATCGGACGAAGCTTTTTTGTTTCTTTGTTGAAAATAGAGTGATATATAGGAGGAGTACGAAATGTACGAAAAAGTGTCTGCAAATTTAAATTTTGTGGAAAGAGAAAAGAAAACCGAAGCTTTTTGGAAAGAAAATAACATCTTTGAAAAAAGTATCGAATCTCGTAAAGAAGGGGAAACCTTTACCTTTTATGACGGTCCTCCGACCGCAAACGGTAAGCCTCATATCGGGCACGTATTAACCCGTGTTATCAAAGATATGATTCCCCGTTATAAAACCATGAAAGGCTACCACGTGCTTCGTAAAGCAGGTTGGGATACCCATGGGTTACCCGTTGAGCTGGAAGTGGAAAAGAAACTGGGCTTAGACGGCAAAGAACAGATTGAAGAATACGGCTTAGAACCCTTTATTAAAGAATGTAAAGAAAGCGTTTGGAAATATAAAGGAATGTGGGAAGACTTTTCCGGAACCGTTGGCTTCTGGGCAGATATGGACAACCCCTACGTTACCTACACCAACGATTTTATCGAATCTGAATGGTGGGCATTAAAACAAATCTGGGACAAAGGTCTTTTATATAAAGGCTTTAAAATTGTGCCCTATTGCCCCCGTTGCGGAACCCCCTTATCCAGCCACGAAGTAGCGCAAGGGTATAAAGACGTGAAAGAAAAATCCGCTATCGCAAAATTCAAAGTGAAAGGTGCAGAAAACGAGTTCATTTTAGCTTGGACCACCACTCCCTGGACCTTACCCTCCAACGTGGCACTTTGTGTAAACCCCGACGAAACCTATGTAAAAATCGAAACTGATGGTGTGAAATACATCTTAGCGGAAGCATTGGTACCCAGTGTAATCGAAACCGAATATACTGTTTTGGAAACCTATATCGGTAAAGATCTGGAATACAAAGAATACGAACCCCTTTTTGATTTTGCAAAACCCGACAAAAAAGCTTACTATATCGTTTGTGACCACTATGTTACCTTAACCGACGGTACCGGTATTGTTCATATTGCACCGGCATTCGGGGAAGATGACGCCAAAGTGGGCAGAAACTACGATTTACCCTTTGTGCAGTTGGTTGACCAGAAGGGTGAAATGACTGCAGAAACTCCCTGGGCGGGAATGTTCTGTAAAGATGCAGATAAAGAAGTGTTTATTGACTTAGACAAAAGAGGTCTGCTCTTTAAAGCACTGCCTTTTGAACACTCCTATCCGTTCTGCTGGAGATGTGATACTCCCTTAATTTACTATGCAAGAGACTCCTGGTTCATTAAAATGACCGAGGTAAAAGAAAATCTTATCAAAAACAACAACACTGTAAACTGGATTCCCGAATCTATCGGGAAAGGTCGTTTTGGCGACTGGCTCAACAACGTGCAGGACTGGGGCGTAAGCCGTGACCGTTACTGGGGTACTCCGTTGAATATCTGGCAGTGTGAATGCGGTCATCGTCACGCAATCGGAAGCATCCAGGAATTAAAGAGTATGTCTGATAATTGCCCCGATGAAATTGAACTGCATCGTCCTTTCATTGATGCGGTAACCATCAAATGTCCCGAATGTGGCAAACAGATGAACCGTGTGAAAGAAGTAATTGACTGTTGGTTTGACTCGGGTGCAATGCCCTTTGCACAGTGGCATTATCCCTTTGAAAACAAAGAAATTTTCGAAGAAAACTTCCCTGCAGACTTCATCAGTGAAGCAGTGGACCAGACCCGTGGTTGGTTTTATTCGCTCTTGGCGATTTCTACTTTAATCTTTGATAAAGCGCCTTATAAGAATGTTATTGTGTTAGGTCACGTGCAGGATGAAAACGGCCAGAAAATGTCCAAATCCAAGGGCAACGCCGTGGATCCCTTTGATGCATTGGCAGAACACGGTGCGGATGCAATTCGTTGGTATTTCTATTCCAACTCTGCTCCCTGGTTACCCAACAAATTCCATAAAGGTGCGGTAACGGAAGGTCAGAGAAAGTTTATGGGTACTCTCTGGAACACCTATGCATTCTTTGTGCTCTATGCAAACATTGACGGCTTTGATGCCACCAAATATTCTTTGGAATATGATAAATTATCCGTCATGGATAAATGGTTATTATCCAAATTAAACTCTTTGACCGAAACTGTGGATACCTATCTTTCCGACTACAAAATCACCGAAACCTCCCGTGTTTTAGACGATTTTGTGGACGAACTCAGTAACTGGTATGTCAGAAGATGCCGTGAACGTTACTGGGGTAAAGATATGACTCAGGATAAAATCAATGCCTATATGACTTTATACACTGCATTGGTTACCTTGGCAAAATTATCTGCTCCCATGATTCCCTTTATGGCAGAAGATATTTACAGAAACTTGGTTTGCTCCATTGATAAAACTTCACCCGAAAGCGTTCATCTTTGTGATTTCCCTGTGGCAAACACCGCTTGGATTGATAAAGATTTAGAAGCAAAAATGAACGAAGTGGTTGATATTGTTGTGTTAGGCCGTGCTGCAAGAAACTCTGCCAACATCAAAAACCGTCAGCCCATCGGCAAAATGTTTGTGAAGGCAGACAACGAATTGCCCGACTTCTTTAAAGAAATCATTGCAGAAGAGCTGAACGTGAAAGAAGTGATGTTTACCGACAGCGTGAAAGATTTCACTTCCTACTCTTTCAAACCGCAGCTGAAGACCTTAGGTCCCCGTTTTGGTAAACAACTTGGTGAACTGAGAAATATTCTGGCTGAATTAGACGGTATCGCTGCGATGGATGAATTAGAAACCAAGGGTACTTTAACCATCACTTTAGGCGGAAACGAAGAGGCTCTGACAAAAGAAGACTTACTCATTGAATCTGCACAGGTACCCGGTTACGAATCCAACTCCGATTACGGCATTACTGTTGTTCTGGATACCAACTTAACTGAAGAACTGTTAGAAGAAGGTTTTGTAAGAGAAGTGGTTTCCAAAATTCAGACCATGAGAAAAGATTCCGGCTTTGAAGTGACTGACCATATTATCGTTAGCGTTTGTGGTAACGACAAAGTGGCAGACATTATGAAGAAAAATGAAGATGCCATCAAAGAAGATGTGTTGGCAGAAGAAATTTCTTACGGTGCTTTAGTGGGCGAAGGAAAACATTGGAATGTGAACGGCGAAGAAGTGGATTTTGCCGTAAAAAAATGCTAACGGATGACAAAAATTGCTAAGCATTTTTTCTATTATGCAATAATATATTAGTAAAGAGCGAAGACAGAGTTTTTGATACCAAAAAACTCTGTCTTTGGCATCATCGGAGAGGAGGCTTTTTGTAAAATGCCCGACATTTTAGAACTCTTAAAAGTTATTTTTATCGGCATTGTGCAGGGAATTACCGAGTGGTTGCCCGTTTCTTCCACAGGCCACATGATTTTAACCGATACTTTTATCAAATTGAATGTTTCCAAAGAATTTTGGGATATGTTTTTGGTAGTGATTCAGTTTGGTTCCATTTTAGCTGTGTTGCTATTGTATTTTCATAAACTCAATCCTTTTAGCCCCAAGAAAACCAAAGAAGAACGAAAAGACACTTTAAATCTTTGGGGAAAAGTTATCGTTGGGGTTCTCCCTGCGGCGGTCATCGGACTGCTGCTGGATGATTGGCTGTCTGAAACTGTATTTGTGGGCGATGTGGCTACCATTGTAATTGCTGTTGCGTTGATTTTTTACGGTATTCTTTTCATTTGGATGGAAAACCGTAATAAAAACAGAGTCCCCAAGGTGCAGGAATTAGGAGATTTAACTTATAAAACTGCCTTTTTGATTGGCTGTTTCCAACTTTTGTCCTTAATTCCGGGTACTTCCCGTTCGGGCTCCACCATTTTGGGTGCAGTTCTTATTGGTACTTCCCGTTATGTGGCAGCGGAATATTCCTTCTTTTTAGCAATTCCTGTCATGTGCGGTGCAAGTCTTTTGAAAAGCGTTAAATTTTTCCTGAAAACTTCGCTTACAGCACCCGAACTTGTAATTTTAGGCACAGGTGTTTTGGTTGCCTTTTTGGTATCGGTATTTGCTATTAAATTCTTAATGGGATATATCAAGAAACACGATTTCAAGGCCTTCGGTTACTATAGAATCGTGCTTGGTTTATTGGTTGCCCTGTATTTTATTATTTGGTAATACATAAAAAATGCTCGAAATTTTCGGGCATTTTTTATTTTGAGCACAGGTTCAAAAACCGTTGAAAAAAGCGGGTTTTCAACGATTTCCACAAAAATTCCACGGAATTTTTTTTTGAAAATAAAAACTGTAAATGTTTTGTAATTGTATTGTAACAAAGTTTGTGCTATAATATGGTTACGATGATAGAGTACTATCGGCTGTTTGTTTGTAAGTGTTACCGACAAGAAAGGAGGAGCGCGAAATATGAGAACGCGAATTTTGAGTTTTATATTAGTGCTTGTTTTTCTGTTTAGCTTAAGCTCGTTTGCTGCGCCCGCCTCGATATATTCAGGGGACTACGGTAGCGCAGGTTATATCACAATTACTAATCCGAATAAGAGCTATTCTACTACCTATAATAAGTCTGTTACCATTTCAGGATATGCCAAAGCAGGTGCCAGAGTTTATGTTTACCTGTTTAACGGTTCTGAATACAGACCCTATTATCAGAACGGTAGTGCACTTTCCACTTCGGTAGGTGCATCCGGTATCTTTGCAATTCCTGTGAATTTATCTGCCGGACGGAATCGTTTCTTGTTGCGTGCAGAGCATGGCGGAAAATATCAGAATGCCACATTCGAAGTGAATGTGTTAAGTTCTTCTATGCTTAACATGATTGGCCGTCTGCAATCTTTAACTTCCGGTTGGAAATAATTGATGCAGAATGTTCCTTTTCAAATCTTATGGGAGTCAACTCCCCCAAAATAAGGAGTGATTCTTTATGAAAAAGGAATTTATGAAAACAGTAGTCTTAACTTGCTTGGTGATTTCATCCCTAGTTTTGTCTGCTCATATTTGGCATGAAAAAGAATTATGGTCGTTAGACTATAATTCTTTTGTGCATTCTTTGCAAAATTTTTTCACCAAAGACACCCCGCAAGAACCTTCGGAAGACTATGATGTGAAATATTGGAGTCAGGTTACTCCTGAGTTTATTTCCTTTACTTACGGATCTCAGAGAATGATCAGTTATCCTGCTTCTCCCCAATTTCCCCAGAACTATCAGATTGCATCAGATATTCTGCTTTCCCTGGAGAAAAACGGAAATCTTGCCACCATTACCGAAGAAGAATACTTAAATGCATATAAAACCAACAGTATGATGCTAAAATATTCCAATCGGGTCAACTTGCAGGAGCTTCTGGGAAAAGACGACACATTTTTTGATGATGTACCCAATCCCATATCTTCCACCTTTGTCATCGGGATTGATGTGGCACAAGCCACTTATCTGACCTTTATGGATGATTCTTCCGGACATGCCTATCAGCTTCCCGTGAAATTTTCTGCCAATACCAAAAAGGTGGAAGATCAGATTAGTGTTACCGGTCAAAATGCATCCTATGCTTATGAACTGAATTTTGACACAGACACGGATAACTCCGGTCGTATTTTGTTTGAACGGTTTGTTCCGATTCTTTTGGAGGCCACGCAGGTGCAGAAGTTAGAAGTGGAACCTGTAATGTATTCTTCTTCTTATGACAGTGTGTTTAAATCCTTTCATATTGTAAAAAATTCGGCACGTTCCTATCGGGATAAAGATGGCGCCATTCATTTTATCGAAAACCGTTCTACCTTGAAAATCCGTGAAGACGGTGCCTTTCGTTTTGAAACCGGTGACATAGAGGCAGGTATTCAGGTGAGTGCATCTATGCAACAGGAAGCACTTACTGAATTTGTAAATGTGCTGTATCGCAATATCGTGCCGGAAAGCGATGGTTATCTGGCGGTGTTTTCTCATTCGGAGCAGGGCAATCGTCATACTTATGAATTTATGTATCACACTCCCAACGGCTTCTTATATCAAAAGGACCAGCCTGCAGTGCGGGTAGTTTGTGAAGACGGTGTAATTGTGGAATACGAGCAGATTGTTTTAAATGTGAAATTAAGTGACCAGATTCTGGCTACTACCGGTGTAATTGAGGCATATGATTTTTTGTATAATCAGCCTGATATTGCCGGTAAAACGAATCAGCGTATTCAAAGTATGTTTCCGTGTAATATGATGGAAAATGGGCAGATATCGGTTGGATGGTTCTGTCAGTTTTCTGATGGTACTGTTTCCTGTTTTGCATTGTAATCGGTAACAGATTTTCTGTTAATTAGAAAGAAGGGAGGGAACTGTATGTTATGGTATCGTGCAAAAACCATATTGATTTTAGTGTTTTTCTTAATCAATCTATTTTTGTTGAACTTTTTATTGGCGGAGAGTCATCGGGATAACAGCCAGTTAATCGGAGATTTAACAGCAGTGCTCTCCAAAAATGAAATTCACCTTCAGGTTGACAGCCTTCCCCGGGTGGAAAATGAATTGAAGGTTCCGGAATTGGCACCATTGGTGATGGATGAAAATTTGGCAAAGAAGCTGATAAAGTCTCCCGTTGCAAATGAAAACGGATATACCGATGAAGCGGGGGAATGTCGGTTGGAATCGGAAAACGGCGTCTTTTTCTTTCGGGATGAAACTCCCGATTTAGGTTCGTTCCGTGGCGTTTCCGTAAAGAATGCGGCCACCAAAATTGCTCCATACTTAGAGAAATTGGGCGTTTTGGAATATGTGTATGCCGTTGATGCGTTTCAGATTGAAGACGACATTCTGGTGGAATATGCATATCGAATTGGAAACTACAAATTATTTGATTCTCATTTCTCAGTAACAGTGACCAAAGACGGATTCAAGCAAATCAAAGGATTTTTGGGAACTCCTGATCAAGAAAACGGTTTTTCTTATCAGCTTTCTCAGCTGGAAACCGTGTTGCTTTCCTTGGCACAAAATAATTTAAAGGGAATTGAAATTACCAATATTGAGGTGGGATATTATTTAATCAACTATCAGGATGCAATGGTTTCCCAGGCGATTCCCGCGTATCGTCTCCGTACCTCTTTGGGAGAATATATTTTGGATGCCAGAGACGGTGTTGAGTATACACAAAGAGTGCTTTCCGGAAATTTAAAGGAGGGAGATTATGAAGAAGTTTCTGCTGATTGATGCCAACAGTATCTTAAATCGTGCGTATTATGCGATCCGTCCTTTGACCAATAAGGATGGCTTAAATACCAATGGAATTTTCGGTTTTTTGAATATTTTATTAAAAGAATTAGAGGAAGAAAAACCTGATCTGATCGCTTGTTGCTTTGACGTATCCCGTGTGACCTTCAGAACAGCGATGTACGGCGATTATAAGGGGACCCGAAAAGAAACACCGCCCGAATTAAAAGAGCAGTTTGCGCCTTTAAAAGAGCTGTTATCGGCAATGAATATTCCTGTTTTGGAAAAAGAAAATTACGAAGCTGACGATATCATCGGAACCCTCTCCCGTGTGTGTTCAGAGAACCAGACGGAGTGCCTTATTTTAACAGGGGATAAAGACGATTTGCAGCTGGTGGATGAGTATGTGAATGTAAAACTTATCATCACCCGTATGGGAAAAACCGAGACCACAAGGATGGATATTGCGGCAGTTGCCGAAAAATACGAAGGATTAGAACCCAAAGATTTAATTGAATTAAAGGCGATTATGGGGGATAAATCCGATAATATTCCCGGTGTTGCAGGCATTGGGGAAGTGGGTGGTTTGAAGCTCATTTCGGAATATAAAACCTTAGAAAATATCTATGAAAATATTGATTCGGTGAAAGAAAGTCTCAAAAAGAAACTCTTAGCCGACAAAGAAAATGCCTTTTTATCCCGTGATTTGGGCAGAATTTTTCGGGAAGTACCCGTGGATACTGATATGGAGCACTATCAGGTGAAATCGTATAACTTCCCCGAATTACAAAAAGTTTTGGAAAACTTAAACTTTTTAAGCTTTGTAAACCGTTTGATCGGGGATGCCAAATCAGAACCCGAGGAAGATATTTTGCTACTGGGTGCTGATGAGTTTTTCCGAAAGAAAACGTCAGATACCATATACTATCTGATTGATGATGGTAACTTTCTTGTGGGTGACGGAGAAAACGTGTATCAGATTCCCACGGATGATACAAGATTTTTGGAAATTCTTAAGAGCGAAAATATTAAAAAAATTACCGCAGGAGTGAAAGCACAGCTTCATAGCGGGCTGGTCATTTCTGAACCTTATGCAGACGTACTGTTGACTGCCTATGTGTGTGACCCTCGTTTTAATGACGGCGATTTCTCTAAAATCTACCGCAATTTTACGGATGTTCATTCCGATTCTTTGGTTTCGTTTGCAAAACATTTGCCCACCCTTTACGGGAAACTGTCCGAAGAAGTGCTTGCAAAAGACCTGTTCTATATTGACGATATGGAGCATCATTTAATCGGTGTGTTGTATGGTATGGAAACCGAGGGCGTAAAAATTGATGAAGAGCATTTAAACGGGCTTTCCGCCTTTTTGTCCCAAACAACCGAAGAGTTGGCCAAAAAAATCTATGAACAGGCAGGAGAAGTTTTTAATATTCTCTCTCCCAAGCAATTAGGAACCATTTTATTTGAAAAACTGGAGCTTCCTGTGGTGAAGAAAACCAAATCAGGGTATTCTACCAATGCGGAAGTGCTGGAGAAATTAAGCGGAATGCATCCCATTATTGATTTGGTGAAAGAATACCGTCAGGTGACCAAATTAAATTCCACCTATGTGGAGGGATTCCGTTCTGCCATGGATGAAAATGGAATTCTTCGCACCACCTATCAGCAGACATTAACTCAGACAGGAAGACTTTCTTCCACCGAACCCAATTTACAAAACATTCCCATTCGTACCGAAGAGGGAAGAAAAATCCGTCAGGTGATTCTGCCGAAAAACGATTTGTTTATTTCTGCTGACTATTCTCAGATTGAACTGCGGGTGCTTGCGCATATTTCTGGGGACGAAAACTTAATTGCAGCATTTATGGAGGGGGAAGATGTTCATACTTCCACTGCAAAACGTATCTTTGCCACCGAAGAAGTAACCGCCGAACACCGCCGTGCCGCAAAAGCGGTTAATTTCGGTTTGATTTACGGAAAAGGTGCTTTCTCTTTGGCAAAAGATTTAGGTATCAGCCGTTATGAAGCCCAGGAATATATTAAGCGATATTTGGGTCAGTATCCCAAAGTGGAAACTTATATGGCAAAGGTGATTGAAGATGCTACCCGCAACGGTTACACTAAAACCTTATATCACCGGATTCGATATTTCCCTGAACTCAATGGCAGTAACCATATGATGAGAGAAGCCGGGAAACGTGCGGCGTTAAACAGCCCCATTCAAGGCACTGCTGCCGATATTATTAAATTGGCGATGCTGCGTGTGGCAGAGGCGTTAAAACCCTACAAGAGCAAACTCTCTTTGCAGATTCACGACGAATTGGTGATTGATTGCGTGAAGGAAGAAGAAGAAACTGTAAAACAGTTATTGCGCGATTGTATGGAAAATGCAGTCAGCTTAGCGGTTCCCTTGACCGTTTCCATTTCCTCGGGCAAAAACTTAGACGATTGTAAATAAAAAAAACGGTATCTTTTGATACCGTTTTTTTTGTGAATACAACAAGGTTCCGGGGCACCCGACCGCAATCTTTGATTGCGTCATCGGGTCGGGTTCTTATTTTCTATCTTTTCTTTTTGGACCAGAGAGCATCTATTTTTTTTGCGTAATTTTGGATTTCGTTTTCAAATTTATTATCGCAAGGGAAATAGTAGCTTTTGTCCATAATTTCATCGGGCAAATACTGTTGGGCTACATAGTGATTGGGGTAATTATGGGGATATTGATACCCCTGGGCGTGTCCCAGCTTTTTCGCACCGGCATAATGACCGTCTTTTAAATGGGCGGGAATGTCCCCCGTGTGGGAATGTTCCACATCGGATAATGCCGCATCAATACTCATAATTACGGAGTTGGATTTGGGAGCCGTTGCCAGTAAAATAACCGCTTGTGCCAAAGGAAGACGTGCTTCCGGGAATCCTAACTGGAATGCCGCATCCACGCAGGATTTCACAATGGAAACCGCCTGAGGATAGGCAAGACCGATGTCTTCGGACGCCATTACCTGAATTCTTCTGCAAATGGAAATCAGGTCACCGCCTGCGATGAGTCTTGCCAAGTAGTGAAGAGCTGCATCAGGATCGCTTCCACGGATGGATTTCTGCAAGGCAGAGAGCACATCGTAGTGACTGTCGCCATCTTTATCGTAACGAAATGCTTTTTTGGAGGTGGTACGTTCCACATCTTCTAAGGTAACCGCTATGGTACCGTCTTTGTCCATTTTTGCAATCATGGAACACATTTCCACGGTGTTTAAAGCTTTTCTGCAATCACCGCCCGAAGTGGTGGCAATATGAGAGATGGCATCCTCTGAAAAAGTGATTGCCATATCTTCCTGCAGAATGGAAACTGCACGAATTACTGCTCCTTTGATATCCTCATCAGACAGCTCTTTAAATTCGAACACGGTGCATCGGGATAAGAGGGCATTATAAATATAAAAATAGGGATTCTCGGTGGTGGAGGCGATTAAGGTGATGTCTCCTTTTTCCACATATTCCAATAAGGATTGCTGTTGCTTCTTATTGAAATTCTGAATTTCGTCTAAGTATAAGACCACGCCGTTTTGGGCTTCAAAACCGTCTAAATCTGCAATAATGGATTTAATATCGGCAACTGAGGCGTTGGTGGCGTTTAATTTATACAGTTTTTTATTGATGTTTTTTGCAATCAGATTGGCAACCGTGGTTTTTCCTGTGCCGGAAGGTCCGTAAAAAATCATATTGGGCAGGCTCATTCCCGCTTGCTTGGAGCGTTCCAACACAGCAAAAACAGGCATCCCCTCGGAGAGGAGATGCCTTTGTCCGACAACGTCGGTGAGTGTTTGGGGTCGTAATCTGTCTGCTAACGGCTTATTCATACAGTTTGTATTTTGCAACTAAATCTGCAACGCCTTTTTGCACCATCATTTTATTGCCTTCAAAGTCTTTTAAGGTTAAAGCAATTAAGTGTGCGATGGTTTTCATATCTTCCACGCCCATACCTCTAGTGGTCACTGCTGCAGTACCAATACGGATACCGCTGGTGATGAAGGGAGACTGGGGATCGTTAGGAATAGCGTTTTTGTTAACGGTGATACCCACTTCGTCTAAGTTGTGTTCTGCATCTTTCCCGGTAACATTTAATTTTCTTAAATCTAAGAGCATTAAGTGGTTATCGGTACCGCCGGAAACCAAGTCAATGCCCTCTTCTAAGAATGCATCTGCCATCGCTTTTGCATTCTCAATGATGCGTTTCTGATATTCTTTAAATTCGTGAGTTAAAGCTTCGCCGAAGGCTACCGCTTTGCCTGCGATAACATGCATTAAAGGACCACCCTGCAGGCCGGGGAAGATTGCTTTGTCAATTGCTTTGGCGTATTCTTCCTTACACATAATCATACCGCCGCGGGGACCTCTTAAGGTTTTGTGGGTAGTGGTGGTAACAAAATCTGCATAGGGAACCGGGCTGGGATGTAACCCTGCTGCAACTAAGCCTGCAATGTGAGCGATATCTACCATTAAGTATGCACCCACTTCGTCGGCGATTTCTCTGAATTTGGGAAAATCAATGATTCTGGGGTATGCGGATGCACCAGCCACAATCATTTTGGGTTTATGTTCCAATGCTAATTCTCTTACTTTATCGTAATCAATCGTGTGAGTATCATCATCAACACCGTAGGAAACGATATTAAAATATTTACCGGAGATGTTTACAGGGCTGCCGTGGCTTAAGTGACCGCCGTGTGCCAAGCTCATACCTAAGATGGTATCACCGGGTTCTAACATTGCAAAATATACTGCGGTGTTTGCATTGGCACCGGAATGAGGCTGCACGTTTGCATGGTCACAACCAAAGATTGCTTTTGCACGGTCTCTTGCGATATCTTCCACAATGTCTACACATTCACAACCGCCGTAGTAACGTCTGCCGGGATATCCTTCTGCATATTTATTGGTTAAGGGAGAGCCAACTGCCTGCAGTACTGCTTCGGAAACAAAGTTTTCGGAGGCAATCAGTTCAATTTTGGAGCGCTGTCTTTTTACTTCTCTTTCAATGGCATCTGCCACTTTGGAGTCTGTTTTTCTGATGATGTTGGTAAATTCCATAATTTGTGTCCTCTCTTCCTGATGATAGCATAATTTTTACTAATTATAGTATACAATAGAATCCGTTGTTTGACAAGTCTTTTTTCAAAAAAAGTTGTTCGCCATTTTATAAAAAAATCGCAAGAACATAAATTCATGCGATTTTTTTAAACTATTGGAATCCCGCCGAGCCGTTGCCCGAAGATAATATTAGAAACCTGCATGTGCAGGTGGGTGCTTACCCTCAGTCGCACGTTCCCCATACGGCCGAAAACGGCGGTGGGCCTACAATTGACGAGAGGAGATGGGCTCCCTTATAAAATGTGTTGGTTCTAATAAATACCCGGCTGACGCGAACGGCAGGATTTTTATTGTGAATACAACAAGGTTCCGGGGCACCCGACCGCAATCTTTGATTGCGTCATCGGGTCGGGTTCTTATTTTTGCATAACGTTTTTTTCAATGCGCAATACTAGTTTACCACAAACTTTGGATTTTTACAAGTAAAATTTATAAGATTTTAAACATTATCGAACTTCGTAGCTACCTTTTACCATAATAATGGTATTGGAAACAGCAACAAAACCCCTGCCGTCATCACGAGGAGCGATTAACAGATGGTTTAAGGGGATTCTGATACCCTGAGTTAAGTCCATACCTGCAGTAGTGTCTGCCAGACCACCCTGAGCGGAAGAGTTTACAACAGCCTCACCGGAACGGATAATGAATTCACAACCGGCACCTGCCACAAAGGTTTTACCACTGTCCACGGTTACTACGTTGAATACGGAGTTTTCTGCAATTTTCTTTTCTACCTTCGGCATAAAGATTTCGCTTAAATAGCTTAAGGAAATTACCGGGTCATCTCCTGATGCCAGAACGGATACGGTGAGCAGGATTGACAGAGCCGCAATTACGGCAATGATTTTTTTAAACTGTTTCATAGGGGATTCCTCTCTTTCTTTTGTTTGTGAGTTTGTTATAGAATGGTTCCTCCGCCTATCACGGTATCACCGTCATACAGCACAACGGCTTGCCCTTTGGTGATGGCTTTCTGAGGTTCCAAGAATTTAATTTCTATGGTATTTTCATCGATTTGTCTGGCGATTGCAGGTTGTTCTTTCTGATTGTATCGGATTTTAGCGAGAACCTGCAGTTCTCCTTCCATTTTATCAATGGATATCAGGTTGATATCGGTTGCCAGGAAAGTGGTTTGATAAAGTTGGTCAATGGGACCTAACATAACGGTGTTGGTGGCTAAATCCTTGGCAATCACATACATAGGGCAGGGGAAGGATAAGCCCAGTCCCTTTCGTTGACCGATAGTGTAATGAATAATGCCTTTATGTTTTCCCAGAATTTTTCCGTCTTTATCCACAAAATTTCCTTCGGGGAATGACACGCCCCGATAACGTTGGATAAATGCCGCATAGTCTCCGTCAGGCACGAAGCAGATGTCCTGACTTTCTTTTTTGTGAGCGTTTTTTAATTCTTTTTCCTCTGCTATTTCTCTGACCTTGGTTTTTTCTAAATTCCCCAGAGGGAATAGGGTGTGAGAAAGTTGATGCTGGGTCAGAGAATAAAGCACATAGCTTTGGTCTTTACTTTCATCCAAAGCTTTCTTTAAGAGATAGCGTCCCGATTTCTCATCGTATTCCACACGGGCATAGTGACCGGTGGCGATGCCGTCTAACCCTAAGGCAAGTGCTTCCTCCAGCATGGCATCAAATTTCATATAGCGGTTGCAGAGAATGCAGGGGTTTGGTGTTTCGGCCAGCTCATAGCTTTGGGAAAACCGCTCTATGACCTGCGTTTCAAAATTTCTTCTTTGGTCGCACATGTGCAAGGGGATTCCCAAACGGTGGGCAACTGCTCTGGCATCTTCAATATCTGAGGAGGAACCGCAAATTTTTTCATCTGCACAGCCACCGTGCAAAAGCATGGTAATTCCGGATACCTCGTAGCCTGCTTCTTGCAGGAGTACGGCACAAACGGAAGAATCCACACCGCCGCTCATTCCGACTCCGATTTTTTTCATGTGATTTGGTTCCATACAACTAATCCTTCCAAAAATTATTTCAGAAGTTTCTGCAATTCTTCCATAAACGTGTTGATATCACGAAACTGACGGTAAACCGAGGCAAAACGAACATAGGCAACTTCGTCCACCTCTTTTAATTTGTCCATCACCAGTTCCCCGATTCGTTCGCTTTCCACTTCTTGCATCAGCTCGTTATTTAGCGTGGTTTCTACTTCGGATACCAGTTTTTCCATCGTATCAATGGATACAGGACGTTTTTCGCAGGCATGCATAATTCCCCGAAGAAGTTTTTGCCGGTCAAACTGCTCACGATCTTTATTTTTTTTGATGACCACCAAGGGTGCCAGTTCCACTCTTTCGTAGGTGGAAAAACGTTTTTCGCAGGATAAACATTCCCGACGGCGTTTGATGGAATTGGTTTCCTCTAACCGTCTGGAATCTATTACTTTGCTCTCCCCGAATCCGCAGTACGGGCATTTCACAGGGGCACACCTCCTTTTTTGCTTTTCCATTATACTATACTTCATAGGAAAAAATCAAGCAAATTATGATAATTTCAAAAAAATGTAAAAATTCTCATAAAATTCCTGAAAAAATTATAAAAATTCAAAAAAACTCTAGCATTTTATAAAAAAGTGTGATATAATAGAATGAATTATCGTAGAATTCGCGGTGAATTTTTATAAATAACACAATTTGTGTGGCATAAAGAAAGGAATTGATACTATGATTACCAACGAAAAAGCATTGGAACTGTTAAAAGAAGCAGGCGTGTTACTGGAAGGCCATTTCTTACTGACTTCCGGACGTCATTCCAACAGATACTTGCAGTGTGCAAAAATCTTTAAAGATGCAAAACTTTCCGAACTGCTCTGCAAAGAACTGGCAGACCGTTTGGGCGAAAATAAACCTGACATCGTTTGCGGACCTGCAATCGGTGCAATCTTAATGTCTTACGAAGTGTCCCGTCATTTGAATGTTCCCAACATTTTTGCAGAAAGAGAAAACGGCGAAATGACCTTCCGCAGAAGCTTTGGTGTGGAAAAAGGTCAGAAAGTTTTAGTAGTGGAAGATGTTGTTACCACCGGCGGTTCCGTAAAAGAAGTAATCAAACTCATTCAGGAAGCAGGCGGTATCGTTTGCGGTGTTGGTTCCATCGTGGACAGAACCGGCGGACAGATTGATTTCGGCGTTCCTTACTATTCCGTTTTATCTATGGCTGTGGAATCCTTTGAACCCGAAAACTGCCCCATCTGTAAAGAAGGTAAACTGCCTCTGGTAAAACCCGGCAGCCGTAATTTAAAAGTTTAATTTTTGATTTTTAGGAGCTTTTCTATGAATATCTATAAATACAGTGAACTCACTCCCGAAAAAAAAGAGTTCATCTTAAAACGTGCTGAAATTGATATTACAGCCTATATGGATGTGGCGAAAGAAGTTTCTTGGGACGTGAAAGAAAACGGAGACAAAGCGGTATTAAAATATACCGAAAAATTTGATAAAATTGCTTTAACTTCTGAAACGATGAAAGTTTCAGTCGAAGAAATTGAGGAAGCATACAATCGTATTGATGCTACCTCCAAAGAAGCTATTACCTATGCATACAACAATATCAAAAATTTCCACGAAAAACAGAAACCCGAAGAAATGTGGATGACCGAGGTGGATAAAGGCATTATCGCCGGAGAAAAAACCACTCCCATTGAAAGCGTTTGCCTGTATGTGCCCGGTGGAAAAGGAAGTTTCCCTTCCGTGCTTTTGATGCTGGGTGTTCCTGCTGTGGTTGCAGGGGTGGAAAAAATCGTGGTGGTAACTCCTCCCAATAAAGAAGGAAAAGTGGACGATGCCATCTTAACTGCGGCAAAACTGTTAGGAATCACCGAAATTTTTAAAGTTGGCGGTATTCAGGCGATTGCAGCAGTTGCATTCGGTACCGAAACCATTCCGAAAACCAGAAAAGTAATCGGTCCCGGTAACGCTTTTGCCACCGCGGCAAAACGTGTGCTGGCAAACTACATTGATACCGGTCTGCCGGCAGGTCCCAGCGAATCCATCATTTTGTGTGATGATTCCACCGACCCCAAAAAAGCAGCGTTGGACTGGTTAATCGAAGCCGAACACGGTCCTGACTCTGCGGCACTGTTAGTATGTCACAACGAAGCATTTGTGCACGAAGTGTGTGCGTTGGCAACCGAATATATCAAAGAACTGCCGGAGCTGCGTCAGAACTTTATCAACACCAACTTATCCACCTACGGCGGTGCAATTATTACCGATAACTTTGAGCAGTCCGTTGCTTTTGTGAACGAATATGCTCCCGAACATATGGAAGTGCTTTGTGAAAAACCTTTTGACGTGCTTCCCCAAATCAAAAATGCAGGAGAAATCCTGTTAGGCGAATGGACTCCCGTTACCTTGTGTAACTTCTTAATGGGTCCCAACGCTATCTTACCCACCGGCGGTTTTGCAAAAACCTATTCTTCCGTTGGTGTGTTAGACTTTATGAAACGTTCTTCTTTCGGTTACGTAACCAAAGACGGCTTCATCTCCGTAAAAGACAAAGCCGGAAACTTTGCGGAGTTGGAGGGCTTTGCGGCACATGCAATGGCAGTAAGAAAGAGACCTCTCTAGCTAAACTTGAAAAATGGTGCATAATCCGTGAATCTCACCACTCGCCGTACACTCGGTACGGCTTCGGGCTTGTCAAGGCTTTTCCTTGATTCGATTTCCGAATTCTGCATCCATTTTTCTTCGTTTCGAATATTGGATAGAAAATGGCGCCAAACTTATTTCCATAAAAAAACAGTATGCAAAATGCATACTGTTTTTTGTTGTGTAATATTTTATTGAAAAAATTTGCTATTCGTGTTCAAGCACATCCATAACTGCTTTCCAGCCTTTTAATGCGGGGTTGTAGGGGTAGGAAGTGGGTTTAGGTGTATCATAACCGGACCATACTGCCGCCACATAGTTGGGAGTGTAGCCAACAAACCATCTGTCTTTATCACCGTCGGTAGAACCGGTTTTACCGCCTACTGTTACGCCGGAAATACGCGCTGCAGTACCGGTACCGTTTTCAACCACTGAAACTAACATTTGATGCATTGCTTGTGCAGTTTCCGGACTCATGGCAACTGTTGTTTCAGGTTCTGCTTTTACGATGGTGTTACCGTCTTGATCCTGAATTTCCAGTACAGCGGTAGGTTTGGTATAAATACCTTCATTAGCAAAGGTGGCATAGGCTGCGGTCATATCCATAACGTTGATACCTTCGATGATGCCGCCAAGTGCCAGAGCCGGGTTTTTATCATCTTCCACAATACTGTCGATATGGAATTTGTTGCGCAGGAAATTGTAGGATTCTTCGTAACCTAAGTCTTCAATAATCTGCACGGGAATGGTGTTAACGGATAATTCCACCGCTCTTTGCACGGACATTTTGCCGTAATAACCGCTGTAAGAGTTTCTAGGGGAATATCCGGATAATTGTTTATCTTCCACAACAGTACTCGGAGTGATTAAACCTGCTTCGATTGCCGGTGCATACACGGCAAGAGGGGATATACAGGAACCGGGTTGACGGGAGGTCTCCACGGCACGGTTTAAGGTGTACTTCCCTGCGCGTTTTCCAATACCGCCGCTAATACCTTTCACATAACCGGTCTCGGGATCCATTATCACAATAGCGCTTTGAGGATGTTCTTTATCCTCCGGCAGGTCGGAGACAAAGTTTTTAGGATCGGAATATACGGTGTCAATTGCATTTTGTACTTCGGGATCCACGGTGGAGATAATTCGGTATCCTTCGGTGAAGAGTTTTTCCTTGGCATCTTTTACGCTTAGTCCTTCTTGTTCTGCCAAAAGGGCAGCGGCATCTTTTTCAATGATTTCGGTGATGTAGGAAATATCGTTGATGTCGTTAAACAGGATGGGTTCTTCATTTTCGTTCAGATAGTAAATGGAAGAAGCTATCTTTGTCTGAGGACTGCTTGGTGTATTGGTTTTAGAGGTTGCGGTTTCTGTTTTCTGACGGCTTGTGCCTATTACAATTCCGAGAAACACAGCAAGCAGTGCTCCTAAAATACATAGCAGGACTATCAGAATTTTTTTCAGTTTGTTTGTTCTTGGTTTGTTATTCATCATGCTACCTCACAAAGATTGTTGATGCCGAAAAATGATTTGAAAAGTTAGTGGCATCTTATTTGGAAAATTTTTGTTTATCGGTTCTTATTGTGAATACAACAAGGTTCCGGGGCACCCGACCGCAATCTTTGATTGCGTCATCGGGTCGGGTTCTTATTTTGTTATCGTATCAAGTATCTGAAAATCAATTGCCATAGTGGGCAATCGTTTTGTATTAAAAAAGAGCAAGTATCGTGATGGTACTTGCTCTTTTTTGATGTTGATTCTTATGCTGCGGGAGCTACCTCGGCACCCACCTCCGGAGCAGGGGCGCTGGGAGTGGACGTGCTGGGAGAAGAAGCACCAGGAGAAGAAGTACTGGGTGCAGGAGCCTGCGTTACTACAGGTTCGCTGGTGACAGTGGGGATCGAGGGAGGTTCATTAGAAACTGAACCAGAGTTCAAACCGCTGTTGTCATTGTCATGGCTATTATCCAAAGAAGGCAACTTTGTAGGTTCGGGAACATATTCCACGGAGGGTGCGGGTGTTGCTGTAGTTTCCGGTAAATCTTCTTCGGTGGGTTTCGGAGTGTTCTTCGGTTCCACCTCTTTGAATTTTTCGTGCAATGCTTTGGAACAGGTGGTAGTAGGTGCTGCTCCGTCACGGAAGCTTCTGGTTACCGTGGTGCCTTGGTCAATACAGTACTGACAGGGTAATTTATTCGAAACGGAACATACCCGAATAGAGGAAGTGGACGGGGGAATATAAGTGGGTGTTTTGGTTGCATAGTCACGCTTGGGAGCGTCTTCCATAATTTCGTCCATAACCGCTTTCCAGCCTTTTAATGCGGGGTTGTAGGAGTAGGAAGTGGGTTTAGGTGTATCATAACCGTACCATACTGCCGCCACATAGTTGGGAGTGTAGCCAACAAACCATCTGTCTTTATCGCCGTCGGTAGAACCGGTTTTACCGCCTACTTTTACGCCGGAAATACGCGCTGCAGTACCGGTACCATTGTTCACAACGGAAATCAGCATCTGATGCATATATTGGGCAGTGGTTTCTTTCATAATGGCGGTAGATTCGGGATTTGCTTTTACCACAGTTCTGCCGTGATGGTCTAAAATTTCCAAAACAGTGGTAGGCTCGGTGTAAATACCGTTATTAGCAAATGCTGCATAGGCTGCGGTCATATCCATAACGTTGACACCGTCGGTGATACCACCAAGCGCCAGAGCCGGGTTTTTGTCTGCTTCCACAATACTGTCGATATGGAATTTGTTACGTAGGAAATTGTAGGATTCTTCGTAACCTAAGTCTTCAATAATCTGCACGGGAATGGTGTTAACGGATAATTCCACCGCTCTTTGCACGGACATAGTGCCGTAATAACCGCTGTAATAGTTTTTCGGAGAATATCCGGATAATTTTTTATCCACCATTTGGGTGTTGGGAGTAATTAATCCTGCTTCCAGTGCCGGTGCATACACGGCAAGAGGTTTCATACAAGAACCGGGCTGACGATAAGTATCCACGGCACGGTTTAGGGTGTAAGAGCCTTCGCGTTCGCCGATACCGCCGGTGAGACCTTTTACATAACCGGTCTGCGGATCCATTACAACGATGGCGCTTTGCGGCATTACTTCTTTCTGAGATTCTCCGAATGCCTTATAGGAGCTGTAGGTATCGTCAATGGCATCCTGCACGTTGGGATCTACGGTGGAGATAATCTGATAACCGCCGGAGTATACACGTTTTTTAGCGACTGCTTCGGTGATGCCTTGTTCTTCCATTAAGAGGCGGATAGCATCTTTGATAACTACTTCACCCATATAGGTCTGTTTAATATTGTTTTTCTCATGTTGTTCTTCGGGATCTGCAAATACCAGTTCTTCTGCTTCGGCTTCATCATATTCTGCCTGGGTGATTTTGCCGGTTTCCAGCATTTTCTTTAACACGAGTTCCTGTTTTTCTTTATTTTTATCAGGATTTACAAAGGGGTCATATCTGGAGGGGAACTGAGTAATCCCTGCAATGGAAGCACATTCTGCCAAAGAAAGGTCTGACACGTCTTTATCAAAATACAACTCGGCAGCGGTTTGCACACCGTTTACACCCTGTGCCAGATAGATGGTGTTCATATAAAGCTCCAGGATTTGTTCTTTGCTCAAGTCCTGCTCCAGCTGATACGCCAACCAGATTTCTTCAATTTTTCTGCGGGGGGTAAGGTCTTTATTATTGGTGACGTTTTTGACGAGCTGCTGAGTAATGGTACTACCACCCTGAGCTCCGGAACCTTTTCTTGCATAATCGATGATCGCTTTGGTGGTACGCTTCAAGTCAAACCCGGTGTGGGAGAAGAAACGTTCATCTTCGATGGAAACAAAAGCATCCTTCATATACTGAGGGACTTCGGTGTAATCCACCCAATCACGGTTCTGGGTTGCATCAATTTCTTCGAACAGATGTTTGTCGCCATCTTCATCCAGATAGTAGATGGAGCTGTTCAAATCGATTCGCAGGTTTTCCACGTCAATCGGCTCGGTGGTGGCAAAGATATACCACAGGATACCGAGAACAAGCAGTATTACCAGAGGAACCGTAATCAGAATGGTACTCCAGATGATTTTCCAGAAGGTTCTCCAAAAGCCTTTTTTCTTTTTGGCCTTCTTGTTTGTTTTTGCTTTTGCCAAGCGATCACCTCATTTATTTTTTCGTTATCTTCCGGTTGTAATCAATATTGCATTTCGGACATGAATGAACAGACTACGTCTGTTTCCATTCCACAGTATACCACAGACTTTCAGAGAATTCAAGTGAAAACCCATTATTTTTCTGTTTCATCTTTGTTACAGTTCGACATTTTTTTGTAAAAAAAGTTCCATAAATTCCCGATTTCTTTAAAAAATTTTAAAAAAATCAAAAAAATTCAGAAATTCTTCTAAAAAAAAGGAAATTTTAACTTTGTGTCGAATGTTATTATTGAAGGAACCTGAAAGGCTGAAAAAGCTTCGCCGATCGGGGAAGAAAGGAGAGTGGTGCCGTTTGTACTTTGAAGAAGAGTTTTTGAATGAAGTCAAGGAGAAAAATGACATCGTGGATGTTATTTCTTCCTACGTGAACCTAAGACGCAGCGGCAGCCGATATCTGGGGCTTTGCCCTTTTCATTCGGAAAAAACGCCCTCCTTTTTTGTGAATCCTGCCATGCAGCTGTATCATTGTTTCGGATGCGGCGCAGGAGGAACGGTGATTCATTTCATTGAACATATTGAAAATCTGGATTTTGTGGAAGCGGTAAAATTTCTGGCACAGCGTGCAGGAATTCCTCTTCCCGATGAAAAAGATGAACTCAGTGATTACAGCCGTTTAAAACGGAATATTCGCGAAATGAATAAAATTGCCGGAAGAGCGTTTTTTCGTTGCTTAAACAGCGAAGCGGGACGGGTTGGGCTAACTTATTTTCGTTCCCGTGGGCTTTCGGACGATACGATTAAAACATTTGGCTTAGGCTTTGCACCGAACGAATGGAATTTTATGTATCGCACTTTAAAACAACATGGCTTTTCGGATGACGATATTGTAAAAAGCGGTCTGTGCTTAGAGAAAAACGGAAGAATCTTTGACTTCTTTCGGAATCGGGTAATCTTTCCGGTTATGGATTTAAGAGGCAACGTGATTGCATTTGGCGGAAGAGTGCTGGATGAGAGTAAGCCAAAATATCTGAACACTGTGGAAAATCCCATTTTTTCCAAGCGGCAGAATCTGTTTAACTTAAATTATGCCAAAAACGCATCGGAAGATTATATCATTTTAGCGGAAGGATATATGGATGTGATTACCATGTATCAGGCAGGCTTTCGGAATGCGGTGGCGGCATTGGGAACGGCCTTCGGGTCTGACCATTCCAGATTGCTCAAGCGATTTACTGACCGCGTAATTGTTTCCTTTGACAGTGACGGTGCGGGGCAGAAAGCGCTGCAGCGTTCTTTAGAAACATTCAAAAAAGACGGTCTTCGGGTTCGTATCTTAAAAATCCCCGGCGAAAAAGACCCGGACGATCTGATTCGCAAAGAGGGTCCCGAAGCTTTTGCCGAAGCGATACGGAATTCTATGGGAGAAGTGGAATATGAGCTTTCCCGCATTTACCCCAAGGGTGGTTTTGGTGACGAAGAAGAACGGCTTGAGTTTACCAAAAAAGCAATCGGTATTTTAAAAGAAATTTCCAGCCGGCTGGAGCTGGAAGTCTATGCTAAAAAAGTGGCGGAAATTACAAAAATCAGTTATGACTCTATCATTGCTCAGGTCAAGCAAGCCAGGAAGCATAGAAAGCTGGAATCCACCGTGAGTGAAGCTGAAATTGCTTTTTTGCGGAAAAAGAGCGTTTCTCAATCGTTAATCAAGCTGATTGTGGAAAATCCGTCATATTTTCCGAAAATTCGGGAAAAAATCAAGGCAGAGTATTTTAAAGAAGAAATACACCGAAAAATTTATCAGTGTTTTTGCGAACTTGCGGATGCTTCCCATAAACCGGATGTCACTATGATTTTGGAGCAACTCTCACGGGAAGATGCAAAAGAAGCCAGTGAAATCTTTATGGAAAAAGAACCGTTTTTGGATTTTCACATTTACTTGGATTCTTTACTCCAAAAAATTGAAAACGAAGCAGAAACGTTGACCTTCTCCGATGACGATCGGGACGATATGTTAAGACTACTGGAATATACCAAGAAACTAAAGCAAAGAAACGATAAGAATGAAAAGAAGGATTCTTAGGAAAGAGGTACAAAATGTCTGAAATTACAGAGAATAAAAAGCAAGTCATCAAAGAGTTGATTGAATTTGCGAAAAAACAGGGAAAAATCACTTTAAATGAATTAAATGTCCGTTTGGACCAGATTGACGTTTCGGTAAATGATATTGAAAAAATTTACGAACGTCTGGAAAAAATGGGCGTGGAAATTGTGGGCGACGAAGATTTTGAAGATGCGGTGGATATGGAGTTTCCTGATGAAACCGAGATGAACATTGTCTTAAACGCTGAAGGCATTTCCATTGATGACCCTGTGAGAATGTATTTGAAGGAAATCGGGAAAGTGCCTCTGCTGCACACGGAAGACGAGCTGAAACTGGCAGAGCGGATGTCGGAGGGCGATGAAGAAGCAGAACGTCAGCTGGCAGAAGCAAACCTGCGTCTGGTAGTAAGTATTGCAAAGCGTTATGTAGGCCGAGGAATGCTGTTTTTGGATTTGATTCAGGAAGGGAACTTAGGGCTTATCAAAGCAGTGGAAAAATTTGATTACCGCAAAGGTTACAAATTCTCTACTTATGCAACCTGGTGGATCCGTCAGTCTATCACCAGAGCAATTGCAGACCAGGCAAGAACCATCCGTATCCCTGTTCATATGGTGGAAACGATTAACAAACTCTTAAGAGTGACCCGTCAGTTACTGCAGGAATTAGGCAGAGAACCTACCCATGATGAACTGGCAAAAGCACTGGGTACCACCGTGGAACGTGTGCGTGAAATTCAGAAAATTGCGCAGGACCCCGTATCTTTGGAAACTCCCATCGGAGAAGAAGAAGACAGCCATCTGGGTGACTTTATTCAGGATGAATCCGCACCTGCACCTGCAGATTCTGCAACTTATATGTTACTGAGAGAACAGTTAACTTCCGTGCTTGACACCTTAACCCCCAGAGAATCCCGTGTATTGAAGCTCCGTTTCGGTTTAGATGACGGCAGAATGAGAACCTTAGAAGAAGTTGGGAAAGAATTTAACGTAACCCGTGAAAGAATCCGTCAGATTGAAGCGAAAGCGTTAAGAAAATTACGCCATCCTTCCAGAAGTAAAAAACTCAAAGATTATCTTGATTAAAAACTCATAAGACAGATATTGTCCGAAAAAGCCTGTTAGAAAACAGGCTTTTTTGTTTTTTTAGGATCCTTAGTATCATCTTTCGGAATATTACATAAATTGGAAGGAAGGAGGGGACACTATGGGGAAGGTTGCACTCAGACGAAAGTTTGGCCATATGGGATACCGATTTCAAAAACATCACGGTATGGGTATTTTTTTTGTGTTGCTGATTCCGATTTGTTTATTCGGGGTGTGGTCTTGGTATACCGATGTATTCTCTCCTGTGTTAAAAGATTTGTGCGAATCAAAGGCAAATCGGATTGGTCAGGAAACGGTACACCGTTCGGTATCAGAACTACTGGAGCAAGAAGAATACCTGGGGAGTAACTTCCTTCGTGTGGAAAAAAATGAAGAAGGGAATCCCACCTTGGTGTTGCCTGATACTGCTGTGATGAATCGTTTTCGTTCTCAGCTTGCACTGTTGGTTTCCGCTCGGCTTCACGAAACAAAAAATGCGGTGATTTCCATTCCCTTCGGCAATTTAACGGGGATTGAGTTTTTTTCCAATCGAGGGCCTCATCTGCAGTTGGACGCCTATCCGTATGGGGAAGTGTTTGTTGAGATTTTCAGTCATTTTTCCGATGCGGGAGTGAATCAGACCCGTCATTGTATGACAATCAAGGTGACATTGGATATTGCATTTATGCTGCCGGGGCAACGTTCTTACCCAACTAAAGTGGTTACCATGGTTCCCTTAAGTGAAACCGTGGTGGTGGGTTCAGTTCCCAACAGCTATACCAATCTGGAAAGCGATGGGGAAAATGTAAAAGATGACTTGCTAAACTTAATTGATGATTAGTTTTTTTGGTTATTTTTTGAGAAAATGAAACATTGCAGTTTGAAACCCCGAAAAAACTTTCTAAAACCTTACTTTTTTTGAATATTTTTTTGAAAAATCCGTTGCAAAACAAGCAAGTGTGTGCTACAATATAAAATAGGTAAAAACTATCAACCCGAAAGGATTCTGACTAAGTTATGAATATTACGTTAGATGCCGTAATCAATGCTCTGATTACGGTGCTTACACTGACAATTGCTCTTTTGCCTCACGAAATCGCCCATGGTTACACGGCTTACCTGATGGGAGACCGCACGGCAAAAAATCTGGGGAGATTAAGCTTAAATCCCTTCAAGCATATTAACCCTGTGTATGCAGGTTGGATTTTGTTGGGAGTTTTTGTGGGGAAACTGATTCCCACGGTTGCTCAGCTTTCCAATATTTTGATGTGGGTTGGGTTTATTCTGTTGTTAAAACCTGTTCCCATCAATCCCGGCAATTTCCGTGATCCTAAAAAAGGAATGGCAATTACTGCCCTGATGGGGCCGGTAACCAATCTGGTGATTGCCTTTCTTTCTATGCTTCTCTTTTATATTTCCATCATTGGTATGGAGTGGGGCGTGTTCAATGACAGTCTGATTGCGGTTAACGGCAGTCGATATGTTATGGAATTTTTCGGCGGATTGGCATATTACAGCATTACGCTTGCGGTGTTCAACTTAATTCCCGTTCCGCCGTTGGACGGTTCTCGTGTGCTGTTTGCATTTTTGCCCAGTAAATACTATTTTAAAGTGATGCAGTATGAACGTTATGTTATGATTGTGTTTTTAGTAATGGTATATAGCGGTGCATTTGATATTCTGTTAAGTAATGGCGTAAATAATGTGATTGATGCTTTTCAAAAGGTTTGCCAACCAATCATTGAGCCGCTTTCAAATCTGATTTTAGGATTGTAGGATACCGTCTTATGATAGAGTTAAAACTAGAGCAGTTTGAAGGGCCGATGGACCTTCTTTTGCATCTGATTCGTACCAATAAAATTGATATTTATGATATTCCCATTTTTACTTTGACCGAGCAGTATATTGCTTATCTGCGGGAGATGGAGAAGCTGGATATGGAGATTGCCTCCGAATTTATCGTGATGGCATCAGAGCTTCTTTATATCAAATCCAAAATGCTTTTGCCAAAACCTCCTCAGGAGGATACCGAGGAAGAGGAAGACCCCAGAAAAGAGCTGATGCAGAAACTTTTGGATTATCAGCAGTATAAGGAGCTTTCCAGCTACTTAAAAGAAAGAGAACCGCTGGGGGCATACACCTTTACCAAACAAACGGAGAAAATCAAGGGGCTAATCCGCTATACCAAGCTGGATTTACCCAAAGATAAACTCATTGGTGCTCTGGAAGAAATGGTGATGCGGATTGAAACCAAATTGCCTCCCGATAAAGGTGTTTTTTCAGGGATTATTGAGCGGGAAGTGGTGTCGGTTACCTTAATGTCGGACAAGCTTCTTTTAACCGTGAAGCAGGCAAAAAAAATTGAGTTGGTGGAAGCGTTTACAAAAATTTGTTCCACCAGAGCACAGGTTGCGGCAACTTTTATGGGCTTACTTGATTTGCTCAAAGAAAATCGGATTCTTTTGGAATTTTTTAAGGATGATTTTATTTTAAGTTACAAAGAATAGGAATACACTATGAAAAAAGAAGAATTGTTCGGGATTTTAGAAAGCATTTTGTTTGCTTTGGGAAGTCCTGCAGAATTTTCCAGACTGGAAGATGCGCTGGAGATGACTCACGATGAAATAGTAGACCTGGCGACTGATTTTATGAAGGATTTTAATAAAAAATCCCGTGGTATGAAAGTGATTCGTCTGGAAAACTCCATTCAGATGGTGTCTCGCAGTGAACATCATCCATACATTGCGAAAATGCTGGAAACCAGAGCACAAAGGGGACTGAGCCAGTCTTCTTTGGAAACGCTTTCCATTATTGCCTATAATCAGCCCGTGACCAAAGCTATGGTTGACGCGGTGCGCGGGGTAGACAGTTATAATTCCATTGTTCGACTGTTGGAAAGAGAGCTCATTGAGCAACGCGGCAGAATGGATGCTCCGGGTCGACCGATGTTATACGGTACCACCAGTGAATTTTTGCGGGTGTTCGGGATGGAAAGTCTGGACGAGCTTCCAAAATTGGAATTAAAATTATTGCAAAATATCAACCATACCGATAACCTGACCTTTTCAGATATTGTGTCTGAGGAGGGAAATCAAGAAGAAAAACCTGAGGAGGCGATGGTATAATGGGAACATTTGGAATGGTATTATTGATGATCCTCGGAGTGATTTTGATTTTGACGGCACTGGTGCTGTTTTGTCCGTTTCTGGTGTTGTTTTCCGTCAGCGATGAGGAATTGATTTTAAAAATTAAGGTGCTTGGAATTTCCCTTCGGATTCCCTTAGGACAAAAAGAGGACTCCGAAGACGAAGACCGGCAGGCAAAAGCCAAAAGAACAGCCAAAGATGAAAAAGATTCTGCACTGAAAAAGTTTTTGGAAATGCGAAATACCTTTACCCGTATCCGGGCAGGGCTTGGGAAAGCGTTGGCTTATCTTTCCAAAAAAATCACCATCAAACAGTTGGGTGTGATGGGGAAATTCGGTTTAGGTGATGCCGCTGTAACCGGCGTAAGCTACGGAATGGTAGAAGCTTTTACCGGTGTGGTAACCGGCTTTTTACAGCAATTTTTTGAATTTGAAAAACCTGTTTATCACAAATTGGATATGGACTACGATAATGTGGTTTTTCAGTTGCAGTTTGCGATGCAAATAGAAACAAAGCCCTGGTATCTGGTAAGAGGGGCGCTTATCTTCTATAAACACTGGAAACAATCATAAAAGGAGGTATGTGTTATGGCACATCCAATTGAAAGTCTTATGGACTCTGTTTTAAAAAACATTAAAACCATGGTGGACGTGAATACCATCATCGGAGAACCTATCCACGCTGATGAGGGCGTGGTGATTATTCCTGTGTCCCGTGTTTCCTATGGGTTCGGAACCGGCGGTTCCAACTTTGGCGGAAAAACCGATATCCCTGTGGAAAACCAGTCTTTTGGCGGAGGAGCAGGTGGCGGAATTTCCATTTCTCCCATCGCGTTTTTAGTCGTGTCCAACGGAAACGTAAGAATGATTACCGTAAGTCAGGCAAGTCCTTTGGATAAACTGATTGATTTAGCTCCTGATATGATTGATAAGGTGCTCAAAAAATTCGGCTCCAAACAAGACGAAAATGAGGATGACGACAGCGTGATCCGCATTGAGGATGACGAAATCATCGTGGAATAATTTTTCCATTTTCCGCATAGTTGTTACAAAGCAGAACTATGTGGAGGGGAATCTATGAGATTACGCGGCATTTTTGTGATCAGCTTATTGGTGATATGTTGTTCTCATATCAATGGGTTTTCGTATTCTGCCAAGGCAGTGTGCCTGTTGGATATGAAAACGGGAGAAATGGTATACGGATACAATGAGCATGCCCGTATGCGACCGGCTTCCATTACCAAAATTGTTACGGCAATCACGGCTCTGGAGCTGGGAAAGCCGGAAGATATGGTAACGGTGGATGCTACTGCCGCAGGCACTGAGGGTTCCAGCATGTATTTAAAGGCAGGAGAGCAAATCAGTTTGGAACATCTTTTGTACGGCTTGATGCTCCATTCGGGAAATGATGCGGCAAATGCCATTGCCTGTCATTTTGGCTATGAGAAATTTGTGGAGAAAATGAACGAAGTGGCACTTCGTGTGGGTGCCGTTGACACTCATTTTGAAAATCCGTCCGGTCTGGATGGAGATGACCATATGGTTACTGCCTACGATATGGCAAAAATCACCGCGTATGCCATGGAAAATCCTGTATTTTTAAAAATTGCAGGCACCAAAGAAAAAAAGTTGGTGTCACCGGACGGAAACGTCCGTTACTTAAAAAATCATAATAAGCTGTTGTGGCAGTATGAAAATACCGTGGGCGGAAAAACCGGTTTCACCAAAAAGGCGGGTCGAACCTTGGTTTCCTGTGCCACAGATGGAGAAAAGACATACATCTGCGTCACGTTAAATGCGCCTGATGACTGGAATGACCATATCGGTCTGTATCAAAGCTATTTGAAGCCACCTCAAAAAGAGGGAGAGTGACGCCAAAGGTGATACCAAAAAGCGCAGGCGATACCAAAAGCGTAGGCGATACCAAAAAAAGGAGAACATAGCAAGTGAGAATTCAGAAATATATTGCCGATGCAGGAATTTGCTCCCGAAGAAAAGCGGAAGAGCTGATTGTAAAAGGCGAGGTTAAGGTAAACGGTCAGGTGCTTTCAGAGCTTGGCTACCAGATGCAGGAAGGAGACCGGGTGGAAGTTTCGGGACAAGAAATTTCCGCTATGGAAAAAAAGGTTTATTACTTGCTCAATAAGCCTAAAGGTTATGTAACCACCGTAAAAGACCAGTTTGACCGTCCCTGCGTGTTGGATTTAATCGGCGACGAAGTGAAAGAAAGAATTTATCCTGCAGGAAGACTGGACTACAACACTGAAGGGCTTTTAATTCTTTCTAATGATGGTGAATTTGTAAACACCGTAACTCATCCGAAAAATCAGATTCAAAAAAAATATATTGCCGTAGTGAATGGCACCGTTTCGGAAGACAATATCAAAAAACTGCAGCGAGGAGTGATGGTTGATAAGAAAAAAACCGCTCCTGCAGAGGTGTTTTTATCCGAAATTTTTAAAGATAAATGTGTGGTGGAAGTCACCATATCGGAAGGGCGTAACCGTCAGGTGAGAAAAATGTTTGAGGCGGTTGGTCATCATGTGATTGACTTAAAAAGAGTGAAGATTGGTCCCATTGAGCTTGGCTCACTAAAGACCGGTCGTATTCGTAAATTAAATCCCAATGAAGTGCAGGCGCTCTTAAGTGCCGCAGGAAAATAGAAAAAGGAGATATAGCAATTATGACAGCATTCGAACAGTATAACAAATGGTTAAACTTCCCCGAATTGGATGCTTCCTTAAAAGCAGAACTTTTGGGAATTCAAGGGAATGATGAAGAAATCAAAGAACGTTTCTCCACTTCTTTGGAATTTGGAACAGGCGGACTTCGCGGAATTATTCGTGCAGGTACCAACGGTATGAATGTGTACACCGTGTGTCAGGCAACCCAAGGGTTAGCCAATCTGATTGTGAAAAACGGCAAAGAAGCGATGGACAAGGGTGTTGCCATTGGATATGATTCCCGTCATTTTTCCGATACTTTTGCAAAAGAATCTGCAATGGTTTTAGTGGCAAACGGCATTAAAGTGTACTTATTCCCGTCACTTCGTCCCACTCCTATGCTGTCTTTTGCCATTCGTGAAATGAATACCACCGCAGGGATTGTGATTACCGCATCTCATAATCCCGCAAAATACAACGGTTATAAAGCATACTGGTCTGATGGCGGACAGCTTCCTCCCGAAGAAGCAGATGTGGTATATCAGGAAATGAAGCAGGTAGATATCTTCAGTGGCGTGAAAAAAATGCCTTTTGACGATGCTATGGCACAAGGCCTGATTGAATGGATGCCTGAATCTGTGGATGAGGCATACTACAAAGCGGTTATGAATTTATCCGTGAACCCCGATGCTTTAAAAGACACTGATTTAAAAGTGGTATATACTCCGTTCCACGGCTCCGGTAACATCCCTGTAAGAGAAGTGTTAGGCCGTATGGGACTTAAAAACCTCACCGTGGTGAAAGAGCAGGAATTGCCCGACGGTGCATTCCCCACCGTGAAATCTCCCAACCCCGAAGAATCCGACGGGTTTAAAATTGCATTGGAATATGCAAAAAAAGAAGATGCAGATATTATCATCGGTACTGACCCTGATTCTGACCGTGTGGGAGTTTTATTAAAAACTGCGGATGAAGATTACGAAATTTTAAATGGGAATCAGATTGGTGTTCTGATTGTAAATTATATTCTGGACGGTTTGAAGAAACAAAATAAGCTGCCTCAAAACGGAGCGGTAATCAAAACCATCGTAACCACCAATATGATTTATGAATTCCAAAAAGATTATCCCATTGAAGTGATTAACGTGTATACCGGCTTTAAATTTATCGGTGAACAGATTAAAATTTTTGAAGAAACCGGTAAACATACTTATTTATTCGGTTTTGAAGAAAGCTTCGGATTTTTATCCGGTACACACGCAAGAGATAAGGATGCCGTAAATGCTTGTATGTTGTTGTGCGAAGCGGCGGCATATTATAAAAAACAGGGCAAAACCCTAAAAGATGTGCAGATCGACCTTTATGAAAAATACGGCTACTATCGGGAAGGTTTGGTTTCCATTACTCATGAAGGTATGGCAGGCATAGAAAAAATCAAGAGCTTAATGGCAGGTCTTCGTGCCAATGTGCCCACCGAGTTTGCAGGAGTGAAAACTGTGTTGGCAAATGATTACAGCGTGGCAACCACCAAAAATCTGCTGACAGGAGAAGAAACTGCCTTGGCATTCCCTCCTTCCAACGTGTTAAGCTATGAATTAGAAGACGGCACCCTGATTTCCTTCCGTCCCTCCGGCACGGAACCCAAAATCAAGGCATATATTATGACCAAGGGCAAGACCGAAGCAGAAGCTTTGGAAAAACGTGCAGCATTTGATACCGCAATCAGAGAAGTGCTGAAATAAACGGTTTGAAAAACAGCGCATAATCTGTGAATCTCACCGCTCGGCGTACAGCACGTACGCCTTCGGGCTTGTCAAGGCGTTGCCTTGATTCGATTTCCAAATTCTGCATCTGTTTTTCTGCACCTTACAAAAAAAGATATGGTGAAAACGCCTCGAAATGAATCAGTTCCATCGCTTTTATGCCCTCTCAGTCAGCTTTGCTGACAGCTCTCCCCGAGCGGGAGAGCCTTGTACCTCGCCTTTTGAGAGTAGAGAGAATCATAAAATGATGATAGTAAAAAACACCGTAGAAATTGAATTTCTACGGTGTTTTTGTTATGCAAATCTTTTATGATGGGGTAGGGCTTGACGACCTCGGCACGCCGTTTATTTCATAACGGTACAGCGAGTGGTGAGATTTATAAATTCTGCGCGGTTTTTCAAGTCTATTTAAGAGTGACAAAGCCGTAACTTTCCAAAATAGAAATATATTTTGCCAATCTTGGATAAAGGGGCTCTGCCTTTTCGCCAAACTGCTCTTTTACGGCATCACCCATATCGAAAATGGCAGTTTTTCCGTCAATCAATTTCCAGATAAAGCTTCCCAATTCATCCAAGTGGATATAGGAGACTTTTGGCTTACGAAAGATTTTTTGGGCGATACGGTTCATCACTCCCGTGTTTTCTATCGCCAAGGTAACGATGCCGTCATCGTTCACCTTGTAGGTGAGGTTTTCGCTCATTACGGGGATTTTATCCAAATAGTTTTCGTTGATTGTTTGTTTTTTCATATTATTTCTGAGCGGATTTCTGTCTCTTTAATGAGAACACAAATACCAATGCAATGATTACTGCAAATACCAAAACGCTTAATACCTGAGACACGGTTGCAGGCAGGTTCAGCATTACACCAACATCGATGAATTTATCCCAACCGAAGATTGCAACAACTGCCAACAAAATTCCTGCTAAGCCTTCCCCGGCAATCATACCGGAGCAGTACAGGATACCGTTGTTTACAGCGATTTCTTTAGCTTTTTCGTCTTTTTTGGATTTTTCCACTACCCAGCGGATGATACCGCCCACCATAATACAAGCGTTTAGGTGAACAGGCAGATACATACCGATGGCAAAGGGTAATACGGGGATTTTGATGATTTCAATAATGATAGCAACAATCGCGCCAATTGCAACTAAGTTCCAGGGTAGTTCTGCACTCATAACGCCTTCGGTAATCATTTGCATCAAGGTTGCCTGAGGTGCGGGCAGTTCTTTGGAACCAAAGCCCCAAGCAGTGTTTAACAGATACAAGGTTCCGCCGATTGCCAGTGCGGATGCCACAACCCCTAAGATTTCACCAATCTGCTGTTTTTTGGGGGTGGAACCTAAGAGATAACCGGTTTTTAAGTCCTGAGAGGTGTCACCGGAGATTGCTGCAACAATACAGATAATAGAACCGATTGCAATGGCAGCGGTCATACCGGAAGCACCGGATTCACCGGTAGCTTTTAAGATTAACGTGGAAAACAACAACGTTGCAATTGCCATACCGGATACGGGGTTGTTGGAGCTTCCAACCAGACCTACCATACGGGAGGATACTGCTGCAAAGAAGAAGCCGAATACTACCACGATAATGGCACCGATTAAGGATACGGGGATTGCGGGAACCAACCATACCGCTAAGGTTAAAGCTGCAATTACAATCAGCACTGCAGACATGGGCAGGTCCTGCTCGGTACGAATTTTATTGATGGTACCTTTTTCGCTTAAGCTTGCCATAGAATCACGGAAGGTACGAACAATTAAGGGCAGGGATTTTATCAGGCTGATAATACCGCCTGCTGCTAAGGCACCGGCACCGATATAGCGGATGTAAGAACTCCAGATTGCGGATGCGCCGCCTTCTGCAAACATTTCACCAATGGTTTGTCCTGCAGAAGGATACATCACAATACTCTGGCCAAAGGTGACAATTAAGGGAATCAATACTACCCAGCTTAATAAACCACCTGCAAACATATAAGAAGAAATTTTGGGACCGCAAATGTAACCAACGCTTAATACTGCGGGGTAAATCTGAGTACCGATTTCTCCGGCAAATCCTTTGATTTTTAATGCTACTTCACCGGGAACTGCTTTTAATCCGTCAATCACGAATTTAAACAGAGCGGCCAGTCCCATTCCTGCAAACACGGAAGAGGCATTGGAGCCGCCTTCTTCCCCTGCCAAAAGTACTTCCGCACAAGCGGTTCCTTCCGGATAGGGGAGCACACCGTGTTCCTTTACGATTAAGGCATTTCTTAAAGGAATCATAAAGAAGACACCCAGTAAGCCGCCTATCATAGCGATTAAGGTGATTTCTAAAATACCGGGTTGCGTGTCAATCACGCCCTGGGAATACCAGATAAACAGAGCAGGTAAGGTGAAGATAGCACCTGCTGCCACGGATTCTCCTGCAGAACCGATGGTCTGCACAATGTTGCTTTCCAAAATGGAGTTTTTGCGCAACAAAATGCGGATAATTCCCATAGAAATTACGGCTGCGGGAATGGATGCAGACACGGTCATCCCCACACGAAGACCTAAGTAAGCATTCGCTGCACCGAAGATAATTGCCAAAAGCACCCCGATGATAATTGAGGTGACAGTCAGTTCAGGGGTTACCCGATCAGCCGGAATGTAAGGTTTGAATTGTTTGTTTTGTTCCATAAATCGTCTCCAATCTGCCGTCGCTGTACGGCGGTCATTTTTTGAAAAATAAAGGCGAATTTTCACAAAATACAGTATACTGGATAATATTGGATTTGTCAAGTGTTTAGAATGGGATTCTCTATATTTTTTCCTTGATTTTTCTATCTTATACGAAAATCAATAATAGTTTTTCTTCTTTCGTATGATAGGCATTTGTTTGGCTTCTGTAGCGTATCATAAAAATGATGGCAGACACAAAAAAGTGTCTGCCATTATGATATTACTTCACGATTTTCTTTCTGTTTTTATGTTTTCTTGATAAATTGGTGGCCGCATTTACGGCAGGTAATTTGGATTTTTCCTTTTCCTTTGGGAACGGATAATTCAGCTCTGCACTCGGGACATTTGAAATAGCATTTGAAATCTTTTTGTTCTTTGCGGACTGCTTTTTGTTCCCGACGAACGGTGTACTGTTCTTTTTTGACAGATAGTTTCTGATACCAGCTAACAACAGCGTCTTTCAGGTTATAATAAGCATACAGCTCCTTTTGGCGTGCCTTGTGATTTTTAGAAAGCGCACGAAACACCAGCCAGATTAACAGCAGAGAGCCAATTAACCGAAGAATGGCGGAGTGAAACAGCGTGCCTAACAGTGTGAACGCGCAGGACGCAATTAAAATCGGTGTGCAAAGACCGTCCATACCGTAACGTCCCTGCATAAATATTGAAATTTTATAAAGTAACCGACTGAAAAAGCCCATTTGATTTTACATCTCCTTTATCATATTATTTCCATTATATCCCACTTTTATGAAGATTGTGAGAATTTTTGAATTTTAAAAAATTCTTTGGAATGTTTTTTTCACAAGCAATTCCGAAAAATTTCACATTTTTTTCACAATGGGGTGGTAAACTATCCCTAGCATATGAGAAAGAAAGGTAGGTTTTTATGGAATTCGAAAAATACGAGAATCCCGAAAATATCGAAAATACCGAAAATACTGAAAATACTGAAGAAAACAAACCGTTTGAATCCACCTTCCGGACAGATTATTACCAGGAACCCGTGGTGAATCCGGAGGTATCAGCGGCAGCAAGCGAACCCGTTTATGAACCGTATGCAGAAGCGATTCCCAACCCGGGACAATCGAATGCTTATCAATATTTTTATCAGCCTGTACAAAGCGAAATTCCTCCCCAAAAACCGAAAGGAAACGGAGGAAAGGTGGCTTTGCGTGTTCTTTCTATTGTTTTAGCATTTGCCATTGGGGCAGGGGCTGCTACCTGGCTTTCCTTCCTGGCGCTCCCCCGATTGGTGGAGAAAGAGGTACAACAGCATCAAAAGGGGAATCCCAATGCCTATCTGGCACCGCCTAATCCGGCTATGACAGCAGAAGAAGCAGGGAATCCCAATCAGGCAGATAAACAACTGCTCAGCGTGGTGGAAATTTCCAGAAAAGTGGGCCCTGCTGTGGTTGGAATTGATACCACGGTGGAACGTCAGAACATTTTTGGTACCTCCGCTATGGGAAGCGGTTCCGGTTCCGGTATCATTTTATCGAATGACGGTTATATTGTGACCAATAATCACGTGATTGAAGGTGCCTCTACCATTAAAGTTACCTTAAGCGACGGCACACAATACGATGCCACCTTGGTGGGGGGCGATGCCAGAACCGATCTGGCAGTGATTAAAATTGAAGGGGAAGGGTTCCCTGCAGCAACCTTAGGAAATTCTTCTGAACTGCAGGTTGGTGAATTGGCTGTTGCTATCGGAAATCCGTTGGGAAATGAGCTGGCAGGCAGTGTGACCGGCGGATATATCAGCGCTTTGAACCGTTCTATTACCGTGGACGACAGAGAATTTAATCTGATTCAGACAGATGCTGCCATCAATCCCGGAAACTCCGGCGGTGCTTTGGTAAATAATTATGGTGAAGTAATCGGAATTAACTCGGTAAAAATGTCTGCTTCCGGCGTGGAAGGAATCGGTTTTGCCATTCCCATTGACGAAGCGAAACCCATTATTGATGCTTTGATTGAACACGGCTATGTAGCAGGACGTCCTGTAATTGGTATTGCCGGCAGAGATGTTACAGAGCAGGATTCTATTTATTATGATATTCCTGTGGGAATTTATGTTGTGGAAACCTCTCCTTATTCTGCTGCAGAACGTGCAGGTATTAAAACCGGGGACGTAATCACAGCGATTGACGGCGTGAAAATCACAACTGTGGATGAATTAAATACGGAAAAAGAAAAACATCAGGCAGGAGAAACTGTGGTATTAACTGTGATTCGTGGCACTGAAACCAAGCAAATTTCTTTAACACTTCAGGAAGATAAGCCTGTTATGGAAGCAAATTAATTATCTTGCAGATAGTAAAAGAACCCGAATGGTTGAACATTCGGGTTCTTTTTTTATGGAATTTTGATCTTAATAACCAATTTCTACCACGCGAAGAGTGATATCGAAAGCTCCATCGATGGAAAGAGTCATCACATCTCCTAAGGGGACGGATAAGGAACCTATGGTACCGTTTGCACGATTTACAACGGTTTTTTCGTCACAAGTTACGGTGAAGAAACCTTCTATCTGATTGTTGGCAACTGAGTTTACTTCGTCTAAGGTGACGGTGTATTTTTCTTCTCCAACGGTAACGGTTCCGTTAAAGGTGGGATTGGTCGGGTCTTCGGAAAAATCTAGTCCGATTAAACCGCTTGATTTTTCCCCGTCTAATTTAATTGCTTTTAAGCTATAGAAGGTGACAAGATCTGCTTTGGATACTTCTTCGGTTTCGGGAAGCATTGCCACCAGACGGTAGTCATATCCTTCGGTATGCAAAGAAAGTTTTCCATCATCTAAGAGGATGGTTCCTTTGATACCGAGATGTCTTGCATCACCGTTCATAGATACGTCAAAATATCCTGTAAAACCACTATCGGCTGTGGAGATTACTTCTGTCAAAACAATTTCGCAATCAATGTAGTCTGCTAGCCCACCGTTATTACAACGCATTTTTGCAGTAAAGGTGGCATTGGGTTCATCAGAATCCCAGGCGGCGGTGATTTCACCTTTAATGGCGTTCTCACGATATCCTGAAATCTGCAGAATTCGATCGAGGGTGTAAGTGTAATCATCAGGAGCAGGCTTTTTGGTGGGTGCAGGTGTGGCTGTAGGAGCCGGCGTTTGCTCAGGAGACGGTGTTGCAGTTGGAGTTTGTGTTGGTTGCGGTTTATCCATCAGATAAACACTGTTGGTCGCACCGTCCCAACTAACGTATTTGTCCAATGCTTCTCCCACCGCGCGAATGGGCAAATAGGTGGTTCCGTCCACAATAAAAGGTTCCACCGTGTTTCCCTCGATGTCTTTGGGATTGATTCTTTGGTCATTGACAAAAATTTTGATGTCGGAATAATGAGCTTCCAAAAGCTCAATTTTTCCTTTGGCATAGGCAGCGCCACCCGTCAACAGGGTACCGATTACAATGCCTGAAACCAGACTTTTGATGTTTTGTTTCATGTTGTTTTCCTCCTTTAAAACATCTTCTTGGTTTTGCCGTACATAAAAAAATGCGCAGCGTTTGGAACGCTACGCATGAAAAATGCACAGCTCCTTTTGCTGCGACACAAATTCATTCATCCTATTAAAGCATGCTGAAACAGAGCCTGCATTTTTACACAAAAAAGGTATAAAAATACACACTTTAACAGGAAAAATATATTGAATTTATGTCGCAAGTGTATTATAACACAGAAATTTTCATTTGTAAACAATTTTTTTCAATAAAAAACAGTTACCCTTTCGGATAACTGTTTTTTAAAATTTAGATGGGAGATTTTGATTGTTATTCTTGCCACTTACCAATTATTTGCATCGGTTGTTGTAATATATACTGTTCGTTCGTTTGCATCCCAAGATACGGTTGCATCGAATGCTTCCGATACTGCCCTTACGGGTACCAGGGTACGATTGTTTACCAGCACAGCAGGAGAATCCAATGAAATCATAGAACTATAATTGTTATCCGTTACAGATAAATAATCGCTGCCGATGGTAACAGTTACCACGATATTACCTTTGGTGGCTGTTACGGTTTGAGTAGACGCATCCCATTCCACGTCGGCACCTAAAGTTTCAAAGATTTTTCTCATGGGAACCATAGTTCTGTCGTTGATGATAACAGGAGGCTGATCAAATGCCAGATTTTCGCCATTTAATACAACTTTAACGCCGCTTAATTGGTCAAATAAGGATAAATCTGTGGCATCTTTAAAAACAATTTTCTGATATTGCGCTAAGGTATCCTGCATTTGTGCAAATGTGTGGGAAGCGGAATCTGTAATTGTGTCTGTGCCTACTATTTGATCGTTTTGAACTTCATATCTCACAACGTATTCAAGGTGGTATGTTCCCATGCCGCCGCCATGTGCAAGGAACCCGTTTCCATAGGGATATTCATAATAGTATTCATCACCGTAGGCGTCTACAGAGCCCGGTAAATAAATAACAGTTCCGTTTTTAAAGGTATATACATATAATTGAAAACCATATTCTGATTGCACAAGCAATTCCGGAGAATTATCTTTGTCGATATCATATAATGCATACGAATCTGTTGTTCCATGGTCCCAAAGAACGCTTTTGTATGCTGCTATCATTGCATCGTTTTGAGCATAAACCAAATTTGAAATGGGAAAAATGCTGCTCATAATAGCGAACATCAAAAATAAGCCTAAAAGTTTCTTCTTCATAAAATTCTTTCCTTTCCTTATTAGAATATGAAGTGAGGAACACTCATTGACAGAGTGTTTATTCCGTACTCATTATAGCATAATTATAATCTCTTGTAAACACTTTTCCATAGAAAAACAGTTGTCCAATCAGACAACTGTTTTTCTATAAACTAATTATATTTTCCTATAAACTAAGGTGCAGAGAAAAGGATGCAGAATTAAGAAATCGAATCAAAGCTCTGCTTTGACAGCGCCCGAAGCCGTACCGAGTGTACGGCGAGTGGTGAGATTGATTGATTCTGCGCCTTTTATCAAACCGTTATTAGTCCAAAATGCGAACGCGGATCACTCCATCAATCGCCTTCAATGCAGTTTCGGTATCTGCAGGAATATCACCGGCAACGTCTAACACCGTGCAAGCGTATTCCTTTTTGGAACGGTTCTGCAAATTATCAATATTCATCGATAATTTGGAGAATTCGCCGGAAATCTGAGAGAGCATTGCAGGAATGTTTTTGTGAAGCACTACCACACGTTTCTGATCGGGAATTCTGGGACAAATCATTTCGGGATAATTTACGGAATTTTTGATAATACCGTTTTCTAAGTAATCCTTCAGCTGAATGGCAGCCATATAAGCACAGTTTTCTTCGGATTCTTCGGTGGATGCACCTAAGTGGGGGAATGCAATCACGCCCGGATAGGTTGCAATATCACCGTCGGGGAAGTCAGTTACATAGCGACGAACTTTTCCGCTGGAGAGACCTGCTTTGATGCCATCATCTGCTACCAGACCTGCTCTGGAATAGTTTAAGATTACCACGCCCTGTTTCATCTGGCTGATGGTTTCATTGTTGATAAAGCCTTTGGTATCGGGAGTTAAGGGAACGTGAATGGTGATATAATCACAGTTTTCATAAATCTGTTTTAAATCAGTAGCGTGCACAACGTTTTTGGAGATTCTCCAAGCACCATCAATGGAAATAAAGGGGTCATAACCGATTACTTTCATTCCCAAATCCAGTGCAGTGTTTGCCACTTTAGCACCGATGGCACCTAAGCCGATAACACCCAGCGTTTTACCTGCAATTTCGCAGCCTGCAAACATACCTTTTCCTTTTTCTACGGCTTTTGCCACATCTTCGGTCAAGGTTTTTGCCCAGGCATTCCCGCCGATTAAGTCACGGGAGGACATTAAAAGACCTGCAATGACCAGTTCTTTTACTGCATTTGCATTGGCACCGGGAGTGTTGAACACCACGATCCCTTCGTCGGAACAACGGTCGATGGGAATGTTGTTTACCCCTGCACCTGCTCTTGCAATTGCGTGGAGTTCTTTACCAAACTCCATTTCGTGCATTGCTGCACTTCTTACTAAAATACCGGCTGCACCGCTTAAATCATCGCTGATTTCGTAAGCGGGTTTTAATTCGTTTAAGCCGATATCGGAAATTTTATTTAAAGTAGCGATTTTCATCACGTTTGCCACCTTTCTATTTGTTTTCTGCTTCGAATTTCTTCATAAAGTCAACCAGTGCCTGCACACCTTCCACAGGCATTGCATTATAGATACTTGCACGCATACCGCCAACACTTCTGTGACCTGCTAAGTTTACAAAGCCTGCTTCTTTTGCTTCCGCAATGAATTTTTTGTTCAGTTCATCGGAGGGAGAGAGGAAAGGCACGTTCATAATGGAACGGTCTTCTTTTACCACAGTGCCGGTGAAGAAATCGGAAGAATCTAAATAATCATACAAGATTTTTGCTTTTTTGTAGTTCAGCTCCTGAATTTTTTCCACGCCGCCCAAGTCTTTTAACCATTCCAGCACCAATTTACAGATGTAAATTGCATAGGTGGGGGGAGTGTTATACATAGAACCGGAATCCAGGTGAGTCTGGTAATTAAACATAATGGGGCAGATATCTTTGGCGTTACCGATTAAGTCTTTTCTGATAATCACAACCGTAAGACCTGCAGGACCAATGTTTTTCTGCGCACCTGCATAGAGCATACCGAATTTGGTAACGTCCAGTTTTTCGGATAAGATGCAGGAAGAAATATCTGCAATCAAGGGAACATCACCAACATCGGGCAGCTCATTAAACTTGGTGCCGTAGATGGTGTTGTTTAAGGTGATATGTACGAAATCCGCATCGGGACGGAACATGGATTTATCTAATTTGGGAATATAGGAAAAGGTTTTATCTGCAGAGGATGCCACTTGATAAGCGTCGCCGTAGTGTGCGCCTTCCTGATATGCTTTCTTTGCCCACTGACCGGTGATCACATAGTCCCCTTTGCCGTTTTTGTTCATTAAGTTCAAGGGAATCATGGCAAACTGTGAGGATGCGCCGCCCTGCAGGAATAAAACTGCATAGTCTTCAGGAATACCCATCAGCTCACGGAATAATTCTTCCGCACGGTCAATAATTGCCTGATAGTCTTTGGAACGGTGGCTCATTTCCATTACGGACATACCTGCACCGCCCATGTCCAGCATTTCATCTGCTGCTTTTTTTAACACTTCTTCAGGCAGGGCGGAGGGGCCTGCACTGAAATTATAAACTCTTTTCATAATGTCTGTCTCCCATCTCATATTTCTGTCTTTTAAAATTCCGGTGGATCGGGGCACCGGAAATGGATTGTTTCATTATCAACAATCGCATATAAGTATACCGATAACATTATACACCTTTTTTTTCAGGTTGTCAATTAAATTTCTTGGAATTTCTGTGTTTTTTTATCCTGAAAAAGTTGTCCGGAAGTCCTTGTTTGCGGAAATTCTTCGCTTTCATCAAATTGGGGAATGAAAAAACTTGAATCAAATCGGAAGAAAAAGATGAACTTGCAGATTTAAAACGTTTGGTGCATACTGAGTAAGACGGAAGCCGAAAAAGTCCCGGAAGTGGTAATCATAACGGTATTCCGAATCCCTGCTTTTCCCAAAAAAAGCAGGAAAACAAGCGAAAGGAAGGAATCGGAAAATGATTGATAATCCCAACGATTTGATTGGGGAAGAAATTCCCCAAGTTGTGACCAATCCTACAGAGAACGGGGAAAATATCCCCTTAATTCTCGGCAAATTCAAAGACTATTCCGAGCTGGAAAAAGCATATCGCGAAAGCGAGCGATTTATCTCCCAGACCAGAGAAGAATTAAAAGAGGCACGTGAACTCTTAAGGGAAGCCTCTGTCCCAAGCGAGGAAGCAGTTTTTCAGAGCGACCTGGAAGGCTTCTTACAAGAGCACGGCTTAGCTGATCGGGCATACGACTTTATCTCTTATCTGGAAGAAAATCCGGAATTGTTGTCTTTAGACCATCAGTCTGCTTTTATGATGGCAAAAAGGGCGCTGACCACATTGCCTCATGCCTACCGTGAATATGCAAACAGCTTGTCTCAGATGCCCCCGGCGTTAATATGCGGACAAGGCGGTGAGTTTTGTACCACTCCGGGCAAACAGCCGAAAACCTTTGAAGAAGCAGGCGAAATGTTTCTTCAGATGGTAAAAAACTAAGCGTAATAGCCGTTTCTTATTTGTCAGGTTAATATTTTCATAGGATTTTAAAACAAAAAGAAACGGCAAAGAAAGGACTTTTTGATTATGATTACTACCAACACAGCGGATGTTGCTTTAAAAAGCTATTATCTGGACGTTTTAAGAAACCAATTAAACACTACGACCAACCCCTTTTACAACAAAATTGTTACAACCTCTAAAAACATCATCGGTCATAAAGTGGTAAGACTTGCTCCCTATGCGTTAAACGGCGGATTCGGATTCTCCTCCGATGCCGGTAACCTTCCCAAAGCAGGTTCCAACCAGTACACTCATTTTGAGACTACCACCAAAGACATGTATGGTGTGATTGAAATTTCCGATAAAGCGATGAAAGCATCCCGCTTAAACACCAATTCCTTTGTGGACTTACTGACCCAGGAAATGCAGGGTATTTTGGAAGCGGCAAAATTCAATTATTCCAGAGCGTTATTTACCGACGGTACCGGTGTGATTGCTACCGTGGTGGAAGCAGAGGGCAATCAGATTCAGGTGGACTGTGTGAAATATTTAATCGAGGGTATGATTATTGATATCATCGGTTCTTCTACCACCTCGGCAAAACGTATTACCGCGATTAACCGAGCAGAAAAAATCATTGTGTTAGACAGTGCGGTAACCGCATCGTCAGGAGATAAAATCACCGTGCAGAATTCCTACGGCAAAGAACTGACCGGTCTGGGCGCTATTTTCAATTCTGACACTACTCAGCCCTTATACGGCGTGAACCGTAGCGAAAACTACTGGATGCTCCCCTATATGAATGAAAATACCGGCGAAATTTCCGATTTGAAAATTCAGACTGCTATTGACTATTTAGAGGAACATACCGGCAGCAAGGTAGACTATATTTCCTGTTCCTACGATGTGAGAAGAAGCTATCTTTCTTATCTGGAATTAACCAGAAGAAACATCGACCCCATGACTTTAGAAGGCGGGTTCCAGGCGATTTCCTTTGGCGGTATTCCCATTGTGGCAGACCGTCATTGTCCTGACGGCACTATGGACTTGTTAAACTCCAAGTCTTTCGCAATGCATACCTTATCCGACTGGGATTGGCTGGATGATGATGGCAAAATCTTAAAACAGATTGCCGGAAAACCTGCATGGACTGCAGTGTTAGCCAAATACGGCGAGCTGATGTGTGACCATCCGGGCGGTCAGGCAAGACTCAGCGGAATTACTGCATAATTCAGGGGAGGTTAAAAGACTTCAGATCGCAAAAACAAGCTTTCGCTATCCATAAACTTCACCACTCGCCGTATCTTTTTTGTACGGCTTCGGGTAACCCAAAGCAGAGATTTGGTTCAGTTTGTGGATTCTGAAGCCTTTTCCCTCTCTCCCCAAAAAAATGGGGTTGTTTAAAAAGTGCAATTGCTTTTTAAACAACCCCTTTTTAAAAAGAGGAATTTATGAACAAAAAAATTTATAAAACGCCTGTTGTGACCAATGTTTTTTTGATTCCTGAGCGTCTTCGGGAGATTGATTCGGGCTATTTTGTTCTCCGCAATCACGATGCAAAAAAGTTTGAAATTCATCATAGGGGACAACTGCATAACACCTATTGTCTGACGGTTCCTTACAGCGAACTGGATGAAAGAACCCTTCATCTGGTACAAAAAACCCGTATCTGTAATGCGGAAAAATTACTTGCCGAGATGGAGGAGCATAACCGAAAAATTTCAAATCAAAAAAATGCTATCCCCGAAGAAGCAACCCAAAAGCTGAAAGAAACCGTCACTTATCTGGGTAGACACTCGGATAAAGAATGTTTGGACAACGGGGCGTTTACCACCCGTTTTTTGTAAGGAAGGAGGAATACGATGACCTTACAGGAAGTAACCGATGTGGCATCCGTTTTAATCGGAAAACCGGTGGATACCCCATTGGCAAACAGATTTTTAAATGAGGGGATCAGGCTCCTGATTGCAAGATATCCCACCGCCTGTCCCATTAAGTGTCTGCGTGTGTTATGGCAGGCAGATAAAGACCCCTATCCTATGCCGGCTCATCGGGGAATTTATAAAATTTACCGCAATAAACAGCTGTACGGTGATTACCGACTGGATGAAGAAGGGCTCTACTTAAACCGTGAGGGAGAATATCAGGTTTATTATTACAGTGCACCTCAGGGGATGGTGGCAGAGGGAGAGCAGATTCCGTCTGCTCCCGAGTACGATTCGGAATTATGTAAATACGTGGCGTTTTCTGTGCTTCGTATGGATGACCCTACAAACCGCCTGGCAGACCGTTTGATTGAAGAATTTTATGATAACTGTGCCGCCATTCATAAAAGTCTTAAAGGACGTCTTAAAAAACCATCTGCCCCCTTACCCACACCAACCTGGAGATAGGGAGGAAAGAAAGTGAACTTTTATGATTTTAGCGGGGGGATTGTGAATCAGAAATCTCCCTATTTATTGAAAAAAGATGAAGCGTTGGAGCTTTGTAACTTTGATGTGGACCGGGGAGGGTTAACCCTTCGGGCAGGAACGGTAAAAAAATACGGCCCCTTCGCAGGAGAAGTAACTGCAATTCATAAAGCATTAAGCGAAAAAGGACACGAAATTTTATTTGTGCAATGCGGAAAAACAGTAGAAATGGTGGTGGGAGGTGCTTCGTGTAATCTGGTGATGAGCAACCAAACATTTCAGGCACTTTCCACGATGGATGGCTTTGCCTTTTTTATGGATCACTTTCCTTTTTTATTAAAACCGATTTATCGCCGTGTGGATGGGGAGATTCCCGTGGTGCATCCCTGGGAAGGGTTCCTGGTATTGGAACGGTTGGAGGAAGATTATTCCACTGCTGGAGATTTTCCTGCCGACTTATTCGGGAAGAACATTTGGGATGAAGATTCCAAAACGCTCTATTATGTCAAGGCGCATACCAATGCAACTTCCCAAAACATTCAGGAGTTGTTAACAAGCGACCAATTTGTTTTGTTGGGAGCAGAGGGAGACTTGTTGTACTTGCGGTATAAGTTTACCCAGGAAATTCAACTGGATCTGAAAACACTCTATCACGACAGTCCTTATTTTGAACGGTATCATAGCGTGTCTTTGCACGATGTGTTTGGCCATCAACTTTCGGAAAAACCGTCTGAAAATCCGGGATTTAAATGTCCCTATATGGTATGGCATCCTGCATCTATGCGATATTTTGCGGCAGGACATCCTGATTATCCCAATGCACTGTTTATCAGTGAGCCCAACGACTGGCACACCTATCTTCCCCAGAATGTGTTATATCCCCATTTGAATTTGGGAAAAATTACCGGTCTTTCGGTGGTGGAAAAATCGGTGGTGGTTGCTTATGAACACGGTTGGAGCCATTATGTGGGTTCCGACCCCACAGAAGACGGACAATGGTCCCTCTTAAGCGTTCCTGACGGTACCCGTTACGGAGAAACAATCTGCACCACTCCCGGAAGTGTCAGTTTTTTATCAGACAGCGGACTGGTCAGCTTTTCTGCATCCATGCTGACGGTGCAGATGCTGTATTCACCTTCCAGTTCTTTATATAAATTCTTATCGAAAGAGAAGATTGCTCTCCCTGTGCCCAAGGAAAAAGCCTTCGCTTTTTACCGAAACGGTATTTATTACTTTGTGATTGATGATACGATGTATCTGTATCATTTTACTACGGGTGCATTTCTTTGTTACCGTGGACTTACTTGCCAATGTATGACACAAAGCTATGACGGCGAAATTTTAATGGGGGCAGGAAAGTATGTTACCGTTTTTTCAGATCGTGTATTTACCGATTATGACCCTGTTACCGATTCTCAGATTCCCATTTCCTATTCTGCAAAAATTCCCATTTTCGGAGCTGTGGATGCCACAGAACTTGCCCGTTCGGAAGAGCTGGCTCTGGTCACCAAATCGTTATCTCATCCTGCGGATTGCCATATCAAGCTGTCTTCGGAGAGAGAAGAAAAGGAAGGAACGCTTTCTCACAGCAATCACTTATCCTACGGAAAAACGTCCTGGCAATACCGTTACCGTGACAGTGCTTTTTCAGAAACTGTGTTACCCTGGCAGGTAACAGGTCATTTGTTTTACTTAGATATTTTCGGTACCACCAATTCCGAAGAGGTGTTGCCGCTTCAGATTTATCATATCTGTTTAAAATTGAAAAAGGAACGTGATAAGTGATGATATTATTATTTTTATGTTTGATTACCGTGTTGTTTTTGCAGTATTGTGAGCTAAAAAAACTATGTTGGATATTACGGGAACATCACAAAAACGAAGATACAAAAAAACCTCCCAAAGCACGCGGGAGTTTTGTGATCAAAAGATTTGAAGAACGGATTAAGGAAGCACTGTATGAGTAAAAAAAAAGACGGAATTCATTGGAATTCCGTCTTTTTTAAGGTTATGATTTATTGGATTGCGTTCACAATGGCATCACCCATTTCACTGCAGGTGATGGGGGATTGTCCACCTAAATCAGCGGTACGAAGTCCTTGATTTAACACAGTGTCTACCGCATCTTCCACCGCTTTCGCTTCCTGCTCCAACGAGAAGGAATCCCGCAACATCATTGCAACCGACAAAATGGTAGCAATGGGGTTTGCCAGGTCTTTTCCTGCAATATCGGGAGCAGAGCCATGGATTGGTTCATATAATCCAAACGTTCCGTCTCCACGGGAAGAAGAGGGAAGAATTCCAATGGAACCTGTAATTTGTGCCGCTTCATCGGATAAAATATCACCAAACATATTGTTTGCCAGCACCACATCAAACTGACGGGGATTTTTCACCAGTTGCATTGCCGCATTGTCCACCAGCATATCGCTGATGGTTACATCGGGATACTCTTTTGCCACTTCGTGGACCACTTCCCGCCATAGACGGGAGCTTTCCAGCACGTTGGCTTTATCAATGCTGGTGACGTGTTTCTTTCGTTTTTGTGCCGCCATAAATGCCACGTGTGCAATTCTTCTGATTTCTTCTGTGCTGTAACATTCAGTGTCATAAGCGGTGTTATCCGTTTTGCCGCGTTCTCCGAAATAGATACCGCCTGTTAATTCACGAACCACATAAATGTTGATACCGTCTTTGACTAAATCATCTTTTAAGGGAGAAGCTTCCTTTAAGGCAGGAAATAACACTGCAGGTCGGATGTTGGCATAGAGATTTAAAGCCTTACGAATGCTAAGTAATCCCGTTTCAGGTCTGCTTTGGGCAGGCAGATTATCCCATTTAGGACCGCCCACCGCACCTAGCAATACTGCATCTGACTGTTTGCAAATATCCACGGTTTCCTTGGGCAGGGGATTTCCTGTGGTGTCATAAGCGATACCACCCATCAGTAAATCGGTAAAATGAAAGCTGTGTCCATAGACCTCCCCGATTTTAGTAAGCACTTTTTGTGCCTGTGTCACCACTTCGGGGCCGATACCGTCTCCTTTGATGACCGCTATTTTATAATTCATTTGAGATTCTCCTTATAACAAGCTGGCAAGCAGTCCGCCTTTTTCAATAATTGCCTGAATTTCCTTGGGGAAGGGTTCAATTTGGAAGGTTTTGTTTTTATTTTCCACGGTTAAAACACCATTTGCTAAATCGCAGCTGATGTTGTCACCGACTTCAATTTCATCCACCGCTTCGGCACACTCCACAATGGGAAGACCGATATTGATGGCATTGCGATAGAAAATTCTGGCAAAGCTTTTGGCAACCACCAAAGAGATTCCGCTTGCTTTGATGGCAATGGGAGCGTGTTCTCTGGAGGAACCGCACCCAAAATTTTTGCCTGCAATCATCACGTCGCCTGCCTGCACTTTGGTGATGAAATCTTGATCAATATCTTCCATACAGTGCATTTTTAAATCTTGGGGATCCGAGGTATTTAAGTATCTTGCAGGGATGATAACATCGGTATCCACATTGTCGCCGTAAATATGTACGTTACCTGTAATCATAAAAAACACTCCTTATTTCGGACAGCTTAACATACCGTCCACTGCACTTTGTGCTGCTACATAGGGACTTGCCAGATACACTTCGGAGGTAGGATGTCCCATTCTGCCCACAAAGTTACGGTTGGTGGTGGCAACAGCACGTTCTCCTGCCGCCAAAATGCCCATATGACCGCCTAAACACGGTCCGCAGGTTGGTGTGGAAACCACGGCACCTGCTTCGATAAATGCTTGAATATAGCCTTTTTCCATTGCTTCTAAATAAATTTTCTGGGTTGCAGGGATGATGATGCAACGCACGTCGGGATGCACTGTGTTGCCCTTTAATATTTCATAAGCCTGCGCCAGATCGGATAATCGCCCGTTGGTGCAGGAACCGATCACCACCTGATCAATTTTTACTTCGCCGAAATCCTTTGGTGTGTGAGTGTTTTCGGGAAGATGAGGAAATGCCACAGTCGGTTTGAGCGTGGATAAATCTATCTCAATTTCTTGCACATACTCGGCATCCGCATCGGGTTCGTAGGTGGTATAGGAGGAAGCTTTATCTTTTAAATATGCTTCGGTAATTTCATCAAATATGAAAATACCGTTTTTAGCCCCCGCTTCAATTGCCATATTACAAATGCAAAGACGGTCGTCCATAGACAGATTTTTTACCCCGTCTCCCATAAATTCTAAAGATTGATATAATGCACCGTCCACACCGATGGTACCAATCAGATGCAAGATGACATCTTTTCCTGTTACATAGGGGGGGAGTTTTCCCAGTAAGGTTACTTTGATGGCTTGAGGCACCTTGAACCAGGCTTCCCCTTTTGCCATTCCTGCCGCCATATCGGTGGAGCCAACTCCTGTAGAGAAGGCATTTAAGGCACCGTAAGTGCAAGTATGGGAATCGGCACCAATCACCACATCACCTGCTTTTACCAATCCTTTTTCGGGGAGTAGAGCATGTTCAATGCCCATCTGCCCCACATCGTAAAAATGGGTGATGTTGTGTTTTTTTGCAAAATTGCGGCTGATGACAGCCTGCTCTGCCGCTTTGATATCTTTGTTGGGACAAAAATGATCCATCACCAATGCAATTTTATCTTTGTCAAACACAGAACTTAACCCTGCTTTTTCAAATTCACGGATGGCAACGGGTGCGGTGATGTCGTTAGCAAGCACCATATCCAGCTTTGCCATAATTAGTTGCCCTGCCGACACCGAGGAAAGTCCCGCATGGTGTGCCAGGATTTTTTCAGTCATTGTCATACCCATCAGTTAAGCCCTCGCTTTCTTATACAATCAGCTTGTTCACACCGTTTAAGTATGCTTTGATACTTGCTTCCACAATGTCTGTGCTGATAGCACGGCCTGTAGCTTTTTTGCCGTCTAAATTCAGCTTGACTACTGCTTCTCCCAATGCATCTTCTCCTTCGGTTACGGCGTGAATCACGTAGTCACGAAGTACAAAGTTACGTTCCGTAATCTGATTGATGGTTTTAAATGCCGCATCAATGGGACCATCTCCGGTGGCAACTTTTTCGATAAAGTCGTCCCCGGATTTTACCTTAATCATAGCGGTGGAGGTTATGGTATTTCCGGAGTTAATCACAAAACGCTCCAAGGTGTAGGTTTCGTGAATTTGCACTTTTTTATTGGCAAGCAGTGCTTCAATATCACGGTCCGTGATAGATTTTTTCTTATCTGCCAATACTTTGAAATGTTCAAAAGAGCGGTCTAACTCTTCCTTAGTTAACCGATATCCTAAAATTTCTAACCGTTCTTCAAAGGCGTGTCTGCCGGAATGTTTTCCCAAAACCATTTGTTCCGCAGGTTTGCCGATGGATTCGGGAGTCATAATTTCGTAGGTGGAACGGTTTTTGAGCATTCCGTGTTGGTGAATACCTGATTCGTGTGCAAAGGCATTTGCACCGGTAATTGCTTTATTGGGCGGGATGCTGACGCCGGTAATGGCAGAAATCAATTTAGAGCTTCTGTATATCTGGCGGGTGTTGATGTTGGTTACGGCATCGTAGTAATCTCCACGGGTTTTGATTGCCATGGCAACTTCTTCCAAAGAGGTGTTACCCGCCCGTTCACCGATACCGTTTACAGTACATTCCACTTGGGTAGCCCCTGCTCTTACAGCGGCTAAGGAATTGGCAACAGCCATTCCTAAATCATTGTGACAGTGAACAGAGATATCTGCTTTGTCAATATTGGAAACGTGCTCTTTTAAATAAGTAATATAAGATGCAAATTCCAAAGGAGTGGAATAACCAACCGTGTCGGGAATGTTAACGGTGGTTGCCCCTGCAGCAATGGCTGTCTCCATTACCCGTGCCAAAAAGTCTTTATCGCTGCGGGAAGCATCTTCCGCAGAAAATTCCACGTCGGAACAATATTTTTTGGCATAAGACACCATTTCCTTGACTCTGGCGATGACTTCGTCTTCACTCATTTTCAGTTTATACTGCATATGAATGGGAGAGGTTGCCAAAAAGGTATGAATTCGGGGATTCACAGCACCCTTCACCGCTTCGTATGCCGCATCAATATCTTTGCAGGTTGCTCGTGCCAAACTGGCAACGGTAGCGTTTTTCACTGTTTCGGCAATTGTTTTTACCGATTCAAAGTCCATAGGGGATGCAATGGCAAATCCTGCTTCGATGATATCCACATTCAAAAGTTCTAACTGTTTTGCCACCTCAATTTTCTCGGTTAAGTTCATACTGCAGCCGGGAGACTGTTCTCCATCCCGCAGGGTGGTATCAAAAATTTTGATCGTTTTTGCCATACTTCACACTCCTTTATTTTAGAAAATTTTAATTGCTTCAAAAAGAAAAAGCCTGACGCTGTACATCGTACAACAGCAGGCTCTTTTTGAAACTATGGGAAAAAGAGGTATCACTTGGTTGCACGACAAACAGCATTACCGCCACATAACAATAAGGTAATGCATAATAAACCTAATAAGTTTGCCATAAACTGCATCATTATGATAGTCTCCGTTTTCTAACAGAATTTTCCTTATGATAGCACAAAGAAAAAAGTTTGTCAAGGAATTTTTGGAATTTTTTTAGGAATCCTTCTTTTTTGATAGGCTTTCACGATAACAAAAAGGCACAGGAAAAACCCTATGCCTTTCTATATGGAGTATCAAACCGTAATAGAACTCTTATTGTTCGCCGAAGTCTTTTGCAGTCGCCTTATCATAGATTGCCAACACTTCCTGAGAAGGTTTCTGATCGATGAGGGAAACAACAACTGCCACAATTGCACAAGCGATAAAGCCGGGCAGGATTTCATAAATATCATTAAAGTTGAATACCCAGGTTCCGCCGCCAACCATCTTGTCGAACACAATTGTTACTTCGCCTAACAGAAGCCAACCGATATCCACAACGGAACCTGCAATGATACCCGCAACTGCCCCTTTGTAGGTGAAACGTTTCCAGAACAGGGATAAAAGAATTACCGGTCCGAATGCAGCTCCGAATAAGCCCCAAGCGTTTTCAACCATGTTCATAATTGCCTGAGCACCGGTACCGCCGTCATTTGCGATGAAGAATGCTACTACGGCAACAATTACAACTACGATTCTGCCAACCCATAAGAGTTCTTTATCAGAAGCATTTTTTCTGATTAAAGGTTTGTAAATATCAGAGGTGAAGGAAGAGGAAGCAACCAGCAACTGAGAGTCTGCAGTGGACATAGAAGCTGCGATAATTGCTGCCAATAAAATACCTGCGATAAAGCCGGGGAAGAGAATTCTTGCCAGCTGAATAAATACCAGCTTCTGATTACCTGCGGGTAAGAGTGTGTCAGCCAGCATCATTCTGCCGAAGTATGCAATTAAGATGGCTGCTAATAAAGTAATTACAACCCAGATAATTGCAACAATCGCGGATTTTTTCACCATGCTGGGCTTTTTAATGGACATAAATCTTACGATAATATGAGGCATACCGAAGTATCCTAAGCCCCAAGCCAAACCGGATACAATTTCTTTCCAGCTGGCAGTGAACAGATTGGGAACAAAGGTGCAGGTTACGGTTTCACCTTTTTCCACATAAGTATATACAGTGGTCAATTTAGCCGGGTCTAAATTCTGAGTGGCTACAATGATAATCGGCACAGCCAACAGCGCAACCAGCATTAAAATTCCCTGGAAGAAGTCGGTCCAACAAACAGCTTTAAAGCCACCTAAGAAGGTGTATACTAAAATAATTGCGGCAAAAATAATCATTGCCACGGTAGGATCTAATTCAGGGAACAGGGTGGTAAATACGGAAGTACCTGCAGAGAATGCAGATGCAACGTAAATGGTGAAGCTGATTAAAAATACAATTGCGCAAACGATTTTTAAGGAAGCGCCTTTTGCTGCAAAACGGTTGGTTAAGTACTGAGGCACGGTGATAGCATCTCCGGATGCTTCTGAGAATTTTCTCAGTCTCTTTGCAACAATAATCCAGTTTAAAGCAGTACCGATGGCAAGACCGATGCCGATCCAAGCCTGACCTAAACCAAATGCTAAAATACTGCCGGGCAGACCCATTAAGAGCCACGCACTCATATCGGATGCCTGAGCACTCATGGCAGTAACCCAGGGGCCCATTTCACGACCGCCTAAAAAATAATCTTTTTCACTGTTGCTTTTGCTTTTCATAAAGAACCAAAAACCGATTCCAAGCATAGCAACAAAGTACAAGATAAATGCTAATACTTCTCCTGTCATAATTCTTATCTCTCCTTTTTGGTTTTGTGAAAACAAAAAAACAGTTTCCACAAAACGGAAATTTCCTTTCCATTATAATATAAAAGAGGGAATAAGTCAAGTAAGAAACCGATTTTATTCTGCCCATTATGAAAATTTATAAGAATATCTTGTATTTTTTATGAAAATAAGCTATAATCTAAAGTAAGAATATACATTTTAGGAAAGGATGACACTTGACGTATGAAATGTTGTATCATTGCTGTGGGAAACGAAGTGGTTTCCGGTGATATTGTGAATACCAATGCGGCTACCTTAGCCAATCTCCTAAAGCCTTACGGAATCCGCACCGTAATGCATATTGCGGTGGAAGACACGAAAAAAGATATTAAAAAAGCTGTAAAACGTGCGCTAAAATGTGCAGATTTAGTCTTCACCACCGGTGGACTTGGACCCACCTATGATGATATTACCAAAAAATCGGTGGCAGAAGCGTTAGACAGAGAACTTGTTCGGGATGAATATTCAGTAACCGTATTAAAATCTTATTTTGAGCGAATGGGACGGGAAATGATTCCCAGTAATTTAAGTCAGTGCGATTTCCCTAAAGGTGCTCAGATTATTCAGAATCCCAACGGTACAGCACCTGCCTGTATCACCGAAACCAAGGAAGGTACCGTTGTGATGCTTCCCGGTCCACCTGCTGAAGTGCAGGCGATTATGCAAACCGCAGAAATGCTTACTTTCTTAGATGGATTAAAAGAAGAAGAAATCGTGGAAACCACTTTGCGCTTTATTGGCATCGGAGAATCCAATCTGGCAGAGCTTCTTCGTGAAGAAATGAAAGCAGAGGACAATCTTATTTTGGCACCTTATGCCAAAACAGGTGAAGTGCATTTAAAAATTACCGCCAAAGGAAAGACAAAAGAAGAAGCGGAGGAGCTTACTGAAAATTTGATACAAATTATCGATCAAAAAGCAGGCCAATATATTTATGCAGAGGGAAATCATCCCTTAGAGGAAGTTTTGGTGCATACTTTGATTGAAAACGGACACACCTTGGTGACTGCAGAATCCTGCACCGGCGGTATGATTGGACAAACCGTTACAGCGGTGCCCGGTTCTTCCAAACCGTATCTGGGCGGTGTGGTGACTTATTCCAATGAACTGAAAATGGCACTTTGCGGTGTTTTGGAAGAAACTTTGGCAAAACACGGTGCCGTTTCCCCTGAAACGGCCTGCGAAATGGCAGAAGGAATTCGCAATCGTTTACAAGCCGATATCGCTGTTTCGGTTACAGGAATTGCAGGACCCGGTGGCGGAACCGAAGAAAAACCGGTTGGATTGGTATATATCGGTGTTTCCACCAGCAAAGCAACTGAGGCTCATCGGTTCCAATTGATGGGGAACCGCGATAAAATTCGTCAGTTATCCGTAAAAAATGCCCTGCATCTGGCATTAAAAGCATCCAAAAATTTAATTGTTTCTGCACAAGAAGAATAAAAAAATAGAACATTTGTTCGATTTTTTGTCAAAATCTATTGACTTTTCGATTTTTTTTGCTATAATGTGGGTAGAAATATTGAAAAACCTGTAGAGAAGGATGAAATGGAGAATATGGATATGGAGTTGGATAAACGCAAAGAAGACCGCCAGAAAGCTTTAGCGGCTGCTATGGCGCAGTTAGATAAACAATTCGGGAAGGGCACTGTTATGCGTCTTGGAGAAAATCTTTCCATGGATGTGGATGTCATTCCCACGGGGATTATGACCTTGGACCGTGCCACAGGTGTGGGCGGTGTTCCCAGAGGACGTGTGATTGAAATTTATGGTCCCGAAAGTTCCGGGAAAACCACAGTTGCTCTGACCATTATTGCCGAAGCTCAGAAAAACGGCGGAGAAGCTGCGTTTATTGATGCGGAACATGCCCTAGATCCCATCTATGCAAAAAGACTGGGTGTGGATATTGATTCTCTGCTGATTTCTCAGCCTGATACCGGGGAACAGGCATTGGAAATTACCGAAGCACTGGTTCGAAGCAACGCTTTGGATGTCATTGTTATCGACTCTGTTGCGGCGTTGGTACCCCGTCAGGAAATTGAAGGAGACATGGGGGATTCCCATGTGGGACTTCAGGCAAGACTGATGTCTCAGGCGCTCCGTAAATTAACCAGCGTCATCAATAAAACCAAAACCACCACCATTTTTATCAATCAGCTGCGTGAAAAAGTGGGCGTAATGTTCGGCAATCCCGAAACCACCACCGGTGGACGAGCGCTCAAATTCTATTCTTCTATGAGACTGGATGTGCGCCGTTCCGAAGCGTTAAAAAACGGTACCGAAATTATCGGAAACAAGGTAAAAGTAAAAGTGGTAAAAAACAAAGTAGCACCGCCCTTTAAAGATGCAGAATTTGACATTTTATACGGCGAAGGTATTTCCAAAAACGGCATGTTACTCGACTTAGGTGTAGAAGCCGGCATCGTGGAAAAAAGCGGTGCCTGGTATAACTACGGCGAAATGCGCTTAGGTCAGGGCAGAGAAAACGCCCGCATGTACTTAAAAGATAATCCCGAACTTGCCAAGGAAATTGAAGAAAAAATCCGCGACGGCTGGGACGATTAAAGTTTGAATTTAGGATTGTTTCTATCATACAAAAAAAGATGAACGAATTTCGTTCATCTTTTTTTGTATTTGCAAGCTTGTGACTATCGGATTATACATTAAATGTCTTATCGTTTAAATTCATATCTGTGCGCACTGATAAATTCATTATTTAGATATTCAGGATAGAATTTTCCTACTTTCAATCCTCCAGTTGGATTAGCCGCATGATAATATGTATTATTTCCTGCATATATTACAACATGGTTAGATTCACCATTGTTTGAAAACAGTATATCTCCAGGTTGAATGTTAGTTATTGTTCCATTAACTACTTGAGTGTTGGGAACCTTTGTTGCAGCAGAAGCTTGATCCCCAGAATATTTTGGTAAATCAATTCCAAATTGTTTGAACACGTATTGTGTGAAGCCTGAACAATCAAATTTTTGCCCGTTTTTACCGTTGCTTTCTCCTGCCCCACCACTTACATAGCTATTGTTTGGATTGTCTATTAAAGACTTCGCAAAAGCGAGCATTTCTGCAACAGTTCCTGTTGCAGTCTGTGTGTTTCCGGAATTGTCTATTGAATATTCAAAAATCCTGTGTTCAACCCAACCCATTTTATATGTGTTATATTTTGGAACGTAGTATATAATCTGATGAGCGTTTCCGTCATCGGCTACCACTGTTAAAGGACTGTCGCCACCGGATATTGATACAGACCAATTTTCACTAGGTACTCCCTCTCTAATATTTACCTTGATGGTACCGTTGATTGCTATGTCTTTTGTGTAAGGAGAAACGGCTTTATTTGTATCGTAATTTTGAATAAATCTATATATTTGTACATAGCCTGTTCCTGAAGCACAAGTCACCTTACACCAGCCATTGTCATAAAATTCAAGAATTTTGCATTCAAGTGCAGCGATATTGTTTGCAACTTTGTTGCTGTTTTCGCTGCAGGATGTGTACATAGGAACAGTATACCCATCTGAACCATCATACAATGTATAGGTAATTAAGGGGGTTGGATATTTGCTGATTTTGTTATATTTTTGGTTGTCAGAAGAAGTACCGTGGCTTTCATTAGGAAGGTATTGTTCTGCACCTAGACTGTCATTAGAAACATCGGTTTGGTATTCTCTGTCTTTTGCCACAATGGAAACCAACTGTTTTTCCTGATACCACTGTACATCACAGTTAAATGCTTCAGAAATGGCACGAACGGGAACTAAGGTTCTGCCGTTGGTAATATATCCGGGTTGGTCTAAAGTTGTTACACCGGAAGAGGTATATAAATAGTAGCTGCCAATGGTCAGTTCTACGCTTTCATTGCCACGGTAAGCGTATACGGTGCTGGTTGCACCATCCCATTCAACTTCTGCACCTAAAGCTTCAAAAATTGCACGCAGGGGAACCATGGTTCGTCCGTTTTTGATTTCGGGTTCCACATCAAAATATAATTTGCTGCCGTTTACATACACTTTAATACCGCCATAGGAAGATGCATTATTGTATGCTTTTTCGTGAAAATCGCTGATGCTTGTTTCATTTTTGGGTGTGGGAGCAGGGGTAGCAACGACGATTTCTTCTTTCTCGTAACCGCAAACTCCGCATTCGTTATAGTAGAAAACATGTTTTTCTTTGGTGCTTTCACCTCTTACATTTGTTTTCAAAGTTTCGTAACAGGTAGCGCATTCAGTGTTATAGTAGGGGACTAACCGATGATAGGTATCATCACCGCTGATAATTTCATATTTTGTTGTTTGGTAGTAATCTGTTGGAATGTGTGTATGGGATTCAACAACTTCTTCATCTTTGGTATTACCCCAAGAACCATCCGGATTGGTGGTTCCGTTACCCTGCTGGGGAGTGTTGGTAAATCCACCGCCTTGGGTGGGGAGAGTGATATCATCAGAATCCTCCTCATCCCATGTTCCGATCACGGTAACCGTCATAGTTTCTTCTCTTTTGTTGCCGGAAACATCGGTAACTGTAACTTTGATGATATGTTCGCCCGCTGTTAAAGAACTTGTTTCGTACGAAATATCATCGTCCCATTCTCTTTCTACTTCTTTTCCATCAATGTATAATACCATTTCATCGATTTCATCGTTGTCGGAAGCTATTGCATAAAATTCAACTTTGGTACCTTCGTCAAATGTTGGGTGTGAAGTTGGGCCTTCAGAACAGTCAAAATCGTCTATATTTGGCTTTTTGGTGTCGCTGAGAGTAGGTGCTCTGTTGCCACTGACGGTAGGTGCTGTGCCGCTCGAGGTGTTTTTTGCCGGTGCTGTTGTAAATTGTATTGCAGGTCCGGTGGTTTCTTCGCCGTTTTCATTGATTGCATAGAAATGATAATCATATCTTGTTCCGGCTTTTAACCCTGTTTGTGTATATTGAATGATTTCATCATTAATCGGATGACCGTGTTCTGCAGTGGTCATTTTCTTTTTGGAAACATTATAGTTGTCTACGAATTTAAATCCATATTCCTTAATTTTTATACCGCTGTTAGATGTCACGTATCCTCTTAATACTGCCGATGTGTCCGTAACATTGATCGGAATCATTGTTTGAACACCCGGTGCTTTTGCGTAAGCATTAAAGCTACAGAGGGATAATACTATTGATAGTATTAATGTAAAGCTAAAAATTCTTTTTTGCATTGTGGTAATCCTCTCTTTGTTATTTTATTCGTAAATATATACGGTTCTGGTTGCTTCATCCCATTCTACGTTGTAGTCAAATGCTTCGGCAGCGGCTCTTGCAGGAACCAATGTTCTGCCGTTGATAATCATAGGAGGAGTATCCAGCTCTTTTTGCTGGGAATTGCCAAAAGAAGTTAACATATAGCTTCTGCCAATTACAAATTCAGTGCTTACAATGCCATTGGTAGGTACATACCGTTTGCTTGCATACACTCTTTGCTGTTCGGCATCCCATTCAACCGTTGCGCCTAATGATTCAAAAATTGCACGGATGGGAACCATGGTTCTACCGTTGATAATTCTGGGCTGTACATCAAAATTTACAGATTCACCATTCACCATCACTTTTACAGGGTCAGATACGGTGATATTGAATTTTGCAACAATCCAGGGGAATTGCCAATACATATGATTTTGCACTAAAACAATATAGTTGCCTGCCGGTAATTTTCCGAAATTGTATTGCAATTGACCTACTTGCATACCTTCTTCTAATACAGAGGTCCAGCCCGGAGCATATTCTTCATCGCAGGAAGGTTCCGTGATATGATAAGTGTTTCCGTTTTTATACAGAGCATCACCATGGTTATCAAAAGAGGGAACCTGTTTGATTAAAAGACCATGTCGGCTGTTATCTCTCCACCATTTGGTTTCGTTGCCTTCATCATCATAGGAATTTGCAAAGTTGATGACTGCATCTTCTTGGGAAGTGTAGTAAAGGTTATATTCCTCGGTAGTGTTGATATATCCACCGTTAATATCAGATCCTTTGTCTACAATCAAAATGTTGCATTTTGCAACAATTTGGAGAGGATAGTCTCCCAGGTAAGAGGTTACCAGGACAATATGGTGACCGTTGGGAAGACTACCGATATTGTATTGTAATTGACCTGCTGTAGTATCAATGTTTGATAATTTTTCCCAATTGGAAGATTGTTCAATATCCCCTTCTTTGAGGGTATATATACCGTCTGTGTAGATCAGTCCATCGTCAGGCTCATAGATGCTTTCCACACTTTTTATATAAAGAGAGTGATCACCGTATTTTTTGTACCACTGAACCGATTCATTTTCATCCTGATATGCGGATGCAAAATTGATTAATACATCTTCTCCTTCGTAGTTATAGATGTAGTATTCATCGGTAGAATTCAATGTGGGATAGACAACTTGGTCTGTTGCACTGACCGGAAGCGATAGGGTAGACAGCGCGGTGCAGAGTAACATGAGTGCGATGAGTAAGCTCGACATTCTTTTTTTCATTGTGATAATCCTCTCTTTTTTAGATTTTTATTGGATATTCAATTACTTTCTTAGACTTGCCTGATACAAATAAGTTCCATTTTTGGGAAATAATTAAAATAAATTTTGGTAGTCACATTTTTCCACTAATTTTTTAAGGCAGATATCCCGAAAGTCTATTTATAGCCTACATTGAATCATATATAGCCTGTTTTGCCAAGAAGAATCGGTTATAATATAAGTATGTGATAATACAGGGGGAAAAGCGTGGATACTTATACAACCGTCAAAAACAGAATTTTGCATTTGTGTGAAGAAAAGCGTATGACTATCAACAAATTAGCATCGGAATCCGGCGTTGCTCCTTCTACGATTATAAATATATTGTACGGAAAAAGTCGGAATCTCGGGATTGTTACCCTAAAAATTTTATGTGACGGATTAGACGTTACGTTAGCTGAGTTTTTTGATACCGAGGATTTTCAGAAACCGGAGCAGGAAATTCAATAAACCGAAAATAAGAACCCGACCCGATGACGCAATCAAAGATTGCGGTCGGGTGCCCCGGAACCTTGTTGTATTCACAATAAAAAAAGGTTACTGCATTTGCAGTAACCTTTTTTTGTATAACGAAAACCACGCGATAGTCGCGTGGTTCGATAAAGGTTAACCGGTGAGAAAAAATCCTCCAAATATGTTACAATGGTAATGACCTGCCAGTCAAAAGAACATATTTGGAGGATTTA